>JBJTJB010000390.1:0-1835 GCA_046095245.1 Bacteroidota bacterium
ACCGGAAAGACCCAACAGTTGAATTTCCTAGGCTCCTGATAACGCGTCGCTTTAGTTCACATCAACGGAAGGGTAGGTCTCGAAACTCTCCGACAAAATACAACAGGCAGCCTTCAGCAACTCACCTTCATTCAGGGTTTCAAAGCCCCGGATCTGAAGCGTAGACATCTCAGTTGTTTGACGACGGGAGACAACTTCCGCCTCCTTCAGGTTTTTTCCGGGCTTCAATTTAAATGCGACTTCTTGATCACGCTTTAGCATTCCACTCTCGAAACAAAGCGAATCATTAGAATACCCCAGCAATTGAACCAACAGGCAGGCTCCATCGCCTGGGGAAGAGACCAGTCTAAAAAAACCGGAATCGTTGGTGGTGGTAAAGAAATCAGTGCCTGACCAAGCAACCACCACACCGGGCAAGGGCAGTTTTGAATCGCTATCGGTCACTATACCGAATACAGTCGGAGTTTGCGCCGACGTATGTAACGCAATGAGAAGCAATAGGAATACGCGCAGGATATGTGCTAAATTCATAATGAGGGTGATTGAACATGAGGTATCGAGACCGGTTTCAGAAACCAACCAACGAGAAATCTCAAATTCTCAAAACACCTTTTCCCTCAAGAAATGCGATGGACGGCGGTCGCCATATGCCGTTCCGAAAAAAGCCATGATTTTGAACCCAAGGCCATTCAAGGTTACCAAATGCCGCAGAAAGAACTCCGGCGTGAGCGTCGAATTCGAAAAAACCAGCCGGAGTGCAGGCCGGAAGGCAGAAATAGGAGTCAATTTGCAAGCAACACCCCTCGGACTCATTGCTAACCGGATCGCAGCAGGAATCTGTTGATTCCATACAACAGCAGGGCTCATCATCGAGACAAAGTTCGGTTGGAACGAAACTCCCGAAGAGCGTCCAGATCAGCAAAAAACTGACCGGTAACAAGGCCAACATGCGGCGTGTAACATTCACGGAACGAAGGTACTTCGAAAACTGCGAAAAATCAATGTAAAATCGTAAACCCAAGGGGTGTATTCCCTATTTTTGCACTCCGAAAAGACCTATCGTTTCATGAGCCTAATCGTTGCATTACACGCACGGGAAATCCTCGACTCCAGGGGAAATCCAACTGTAGAGGCCGAGGTGTTTACCCAAAACGGATTCTCAGGCAGGGCTGCAGTACCCTCCGGCGCATCCACGGGCAAACACGAAGCGGCCGAATTGAGGGACAACGACAGAGGGCGGTACCTTGGCAAAGGGGTCACAAAGGCCGTAAGCCATATCACCACGGTTATTGCCGAGGAGTTGAAAGGCATGTCAGTCCTCGACCAGCGTGCTTTGGACGAGGCGATGATCCGATTGGATGGCACGGAAAACAAGAGCCGGCTGGGTGCCAATGCCATCCTGGCGGTTTCCTTGGCAGCTGCAAAGGCCGCAGCAGCAGAAAGCGGACAATCCTTGTATCGGTATGTTGGTGGTGTGAATGCCTGCACACTTCCACTGCCAATGATGAACATTCTGAACGGAGGCGCGCATGCCGATAACCGAATCGATTTTCAGGAGTTCATGGTGATGCCGGCTGGTGCCAGCAGTTTTTCAGAATCGTTGAGAATGGGCACGGAGGTGTTTCATGCACTGAAGGGCGTGTTGAAGGCGAAAGGGCTAAGCACCAATGTGGGCGATGAGGGTGGCTTTGCTCCCAACCTGCAATCAAACGAAGAAGCCATCCAGGCCGTACTGGAGGCGATTGAAAAGGCCGGTTACCGACCCGGAGAGGATATTTTCATCGCCATGGATGCAGCCACTACGGAATTTTTCGATGAAGCCAGTGGTGAATATG
>JBJTJB010000391.1:0-11342 GCA_046095245.1 Bacteroidota bacterium
CGATAAAGTTGTTTGAGGCATTCCCCTCTAAGTTGTGCTTTAGCCAAATATCATCGGTTGAAGGCGTAGAAGGCTCAATAGACAAGATCACATTCCCACTGACATTAACCGCCGATGCAAAGGTTGCATCAATCTGCTGCCAGGTAGCCACAGCCGGAACCAACGAGGTGGTTTGAGCAATAATCGTACTCGGAAACCCAACAGCTTCCTGATACAGAATGACACGAATGGTTTGACTACTTCCAACAGCACGGGCCCAAAAACGGATACCAGTCATTTGCCCTGTCAATCCATTGAAACGTTGAGCCAGGCCCGAATAGGTCGAGTTGGACAATCGCTCTTCGTTAAAAGCCGTTGCACGCACAACCGGACCATTGTTCAAATAAAATTCACATGGCGCTGCCAGGCCTATAGTTGCTGTAAACAACAGGACAAGCATGCCAACAACGTAGACTTTAAAAGCCATGAGTTTTTTCATACGTAACTACTTGCTGTTTGTTTGAGTCATTTTTTATGGTTGTAAGGTCTTAATGCAAAAGCATGCTGGGCTAAATGCTTTCATCGCAATACGGAACAGAAAACATTGATGCATTGTTTACTCATTTCATGGCTTAAAGGGTGTAAATTATTGTATTTCAACACAGCAAGGTACGCATTGAAATGTTGCAAGTCAAGTGATTTCTGTGGAAAAACGACCCATCTTTCCACCATGGCAGGATCACTAGAAAAGGAGATCCTCCAAGCTGATTCCAGCGTTTAAATTCAGCCACAAAGCATTGATTCCCAGACTTTTTGCAGCAATAACGTGTTGAATGCTATCGTCGATGAACACGGTGGATGAAGCCAGAAGGTCCTGTTCATCCAGAATCCGCCTGAACACGGCAGGATCGGGTTTTCTTAGGCCGATGCGGTGAGAGAAATAAACCCCGTTGAACATACACTCAAAGTCCTGTTCATCCGGGCGACCGACATGCCTGTCCTGAATGGCCTGCTCATGAAGCGCATTGATGTTGCTAAGTAAGAACACCGGTATTTGCTCCGCCATCTTCCGGACCAAATCCAAACGACCTGCGGAGAACTGGCCCACCATGGCATTCCAGGCCGCGTCCAGTTCATCGTCAGAGGGTGATAAGCGCATGTAGCTGCGAAGCCCATCACGGAACTCCTCCGTTTGAATGCGACCGCATTCGTAATCGCTAAACAAGTCGATCTGTTCCGCCTGACTGAAAAGCGGATGAAAATCCACACCGCCAACCCGACTCAAGGCCTCGGCGGTTTTTCCGTAATCGATGTCGATCAATACTCCGCCCAGATCAAGGATCAGCGCTTCAGCCTGCATGGTGCGAATTTAAATCCAGAACCGGCAGAAAAATGAAACGCCGGACAGAATTGTTCCTGTCCGGCGCTCCGTTAATTCTGTTTATCAGAAGTAGCGCGGTGTTACGACACGCTTTTTATCGAAGGAGAAGTCATACCCCAGGGTGATTTCGTGTGTACCGGAACTGTAATTCTTCAGCTCGGTGGTTGTGAAATCATAGGAATACCCCATGCGCAGTTGATTGTTGATCTGGAACTGGGCAACAGCGGCAATTGCATCGCCGGTGCGGTAATTGGCACCGATCCAGAACATCTCATGAAACAGGGCATGTGCGCCGATGTCGACAATAAGGGGGGCACCGGAAACAGCCTTGACCATGGTGGTGGCTTTCATGCGCACATTCTCATTGACCGGAATGACGTAACCACCGGTGATGTAGTAGTGCCAATAGTCCGTGTTAATGCCGTTCGATGACTTGTTCTTCAATGGATCGATGTTGTTTTCCAGCAATCGTGGAATTGAGAACCCGGCATAGAAGCGGTCACCATTCACATAGGCACCAAAACCTGCGTTGGGCAGATTGAACTGGGGGGTACCGACAAACGAGTTGTCGTTGTCCTCGTTCGTGTTGATGTCGTTCAGTCGTTCGGTGTGGTGAATGATCCCTGCGGAGAGTCCAAGCGAAACGAAACCGAAGCTGACCGGCATGCGGTAAGCATAGTTTCCGAAAACCGATAAGTCACGCGTAACACCGATTTCCTCGTTCATGACCGATAGACCAACTCCGAAGCGCTCGTTGCGCAAAGGCGTGTGTGCCGTGAAGGTCTGTGTAGTCGGAGCGCCGTCGATCCCAACCCACTGGTTGCGGTACACCAGGTTCATCGACATGAAGTCGCGTGATCCGGCATACGCTGGATTGATGAACATCTCGTTGAACATGTACTGCGTGAACTGGGGCTCAAGCTGAGCCTGCGCCCGTTCTGAAAATGCGACGAACATAACCAGGATATTTCCTGCGAGAATCGTCTTTTTGAATGCGTGTATCATGTGGTCAGATATAGCTGTGTTGTGTTTTAATGTATCAGTGAATTAGCGGCGGATCATGACGAAACCGTTGAGTGGCTTATCGCCGGTGTTCAAATCAAGGATGTAGAAGTATGTACCGTTGGGCAGCTCTTGTCCGAGGATGGTACCATCCACATTGGATCGACCGTCCCATTGGTTTGCATAATCTTTCTCTTTGTAGACCAGGTTGCCCCAGCGATTGTAGATGAAGAGTGCGTTCCCGGGGAATCGATCAATACCATCAATCACGAAGGTGTCGTTCTTGCCATCGTTGTTGGGCGAGAATCCGTTCGGAACTTCGATCGGGTCGCACTCGATGGTTACGGTAACATTACCGGTTGCACTACAGCCGAGTTCATCGGTCACAGTCACGGTATAATCAGTCGTGACACGTGGAGATGCAACGGGGTTGGAGATCGTTGAGTCAGTCAATCCGAAACCGGGCGACCAGCTGTAGATCAATCCACCACTCGCATCAAGCTGTGTGGTTTCATCCCAACAGATCACCACATTGCTACTCACAGTGACTGCATTGAGGCTGCTTAGCACAACTTCAATCGGATTGGAGTTGTAGGTTCCGCAAGGCGTGGTGGCCTGCAATTGATAGATTCCGCCTACAAGCGTTGTAAAGGTGTAATTCGTGGCCCCCTGAAGCGGACTTCCGTTGTATAACCACTGGTAGCTTGCGTTCGGAACCGGATCGGCTGAGATCTCAACAGACTCGCCTACGCAGATAATCGTATCGCCGATGGTGGTGATATCGAGCACTGAATTATCATCTACATTCAAGGTTTGCTGTGAAGCACATCCGTTGGCGTCAGTCACCGTGACCGTGTAGCTACCCGGATTCAATCCGTTGAGGCTGGCCGAAGTGGAACCATTGCTCCAGGCAAATGTGTAGGGAGCAGTGCCGCCAGTTGCACTCGCGTTGGCTGTGCCCAATTGTCCGCTGATGCAATTCGCTCCGGTAGCGGTGGCGCTCAACACAACGGCCTGAACAGGCTGCGCTACATTCACCGACGCAGCGGTAGTGCAACCATTCACATCGGTGACAACAACAGAGTATATTCCGGCTGACAAGCCGCTAAGATCTTCGGTACTGGCCGAATTGCTCCAGGCAAAAGTATATGGCGCAGTGCCACCTGAAACGGTCAGGTCGATGGATCCATCGTTACCACCGTTACATAAGACGCTGGCACTGTTTGCGCTTGAGGCAAGAGCAGCAGCAGGTTCAACCACTGAGAAGCTTGCACTGCTGGTACATCCATTGGCATCGGTAACAAGCACTGAGTAGGTGCCGGCTGAAACCCCGGTGATATCCGACGTGGTCTGACCAGAACTCCATACGTACGAGTAACCTGCGGTTCCACCGCTCACAGAGAGGGCAATGCCGCCATTCTGGCCACCGAAACAGGAAACGGCTGTGAGGGATCCCGAAGTGCTGAGAGGAGCTGAAGGGCCGGTGATCGTAACCGACAAGCCCTGAGTGCATCCATTGGCATCGGTTACCACCAGATCATAGGTTCCCACTCCTACTCCGGAGAGGTCCTCTTGCGTTTGTCCATTGCTCCAGGAGTAGCCGAAGGGCTGTGTTCCGCCGTTGACGGTCACATCTACCTGTGCAGTGGTATTTCCGTAACATAGAATATCGGATTGAGTACTCGAAACAGAGATCGCCGCCTGGGGTTCCGTGATCGAAACAATGGTTTCGGCAGAACATCCATTGGCATCTGTAACAACATAGGTATAGGTACCGGCCGTGAGTTGGGTGAAAGTTCCTTCTCCAGTGTAGGGAGCCACACCACCACTCGCAGTTACCGTTATTGACCCGTCGTTATTGCCGAAGCAGGAGGCGTTCACCTGAGCACTTGAACTTGCTGAAAGCAAGGTGGGCTCAGCGATACTAACAGATACAGAGGAGGAACAACCGTTGGCATCCGTTACGATGTAGGTGTATGATCCAGCTGTGAGTCCGGTGATGCTGCCAGCCCCGGTGTAGGGTGCGGTACCGCCTGTGGCAATCACATCCACCTGACCGTTCGCTCCGCCAAAGCAGGATACATCAGCCTGCCCGGAGGCCGAAACAGCCAGTTGCAGAGGTTCGTCGATATTGACACTGACAGTTGCTGTACATCCGTTTGCGTCCGTAACCGTGTAGGTATAAGGACCGGCGTTCAGTCCTGTAAATGTTCCATCACCCGAGTAGGGTGCGGTTCCACCTGTAGCTACAACGCTTACAGCACCATCACTTCCACCTGCACAGGACACATTGGCAACCGATGCACCGGCAGATGCCGTAAGGGGGGCAGGTGCTACCAATACCACGTCGGCAGTGGATGTACAGGCGTTTTGACCTGTAACAATCACCGTATAGGTTCCTGCGCAAAGTCCGCTGCGATCTGAATCGGTCGATCCGTCAGACCAAGTGTATGAATAGGGTGCAGCAGATCCGCTCACCGCAAGGGTGATGCTGCCATTGCATGTAACATCACAGGATGGCTGCGAAGCAATGGATGCAGCAACAACCGGTGGGTCGTTGGCAGCTATACCGCAAACTGTATCGATTGCGAAACAGGTGTTTAGAGGATTCGTAATGGTTAATACATAACAACCTGTAGGATCAACAGTCGGCTGCAGGGTATTGGCATCGGCCAACACGTTTCCACTACCGGCCGCGGTCCATTGGATTTCTGTGCCTGCTGTTGTTCCATTGCCGTTCAGCACAAACGTACTGGGGCTACTGCATATGTATTGCCAATCGGAACCGGCATTGGCTACAGGTTTAATGGTGTCGCGGGTGACTACAACCGTATCCGAAGTGACGCAAGATGCGAGGCTCGGGCTTGATACGGTAAGTACGTAGGTTCCGGGTTGATCTACGGTTGGACTGAACGAGTTCGCACCGTTAACGATGTTTCCATTCGCCGTACTCCAGGTGTAAACCGCCCCCGGTGTAAGCGAGGATCCATTCAAGGCGACTTGTGCTGCGGTACAATTGATGAGTTTGTCTGTTCCCGCAGAGGCCTGCACTTCGCTGAAATTTCCAAAGGTGAAGGGACCTGACAGATCTTTCAATTCGGATGACCAGGAAGACGAAGAGCGTGTCTTCACCATCATGGATCCGAAAATGTTGAAACAAGCTCCACTAACGGCATTCAGATCCAAGCCAAAATCAGAGAAGTTAATGGCAACCTCGACAAGTTGTGCTACAGTGTACGTAGAACTGAAGGGGGCACCGGATCCGCTCAGGGTTCCCCAGGGACCCGCATTGGTGGCTGCACTGTTCACTGCAGAGTACACAAGACAGGATGAAGGATTCAGTGCTACGATTTCAGCATATCCGTAACCGTTCGAGTTGAGTCCGGTAACGACATCGCCTGTGAATGTGAAAAAGCGATTGGGAAGACAGTTGTACCAGGTAAGATTATGACCAGCACCATCAACGTTGCTGGGATTGATCCAGATGCGGATAGAAGCCTGTCCACTGGTTGTACCACTGTTCACTCCAACCAGCACATCACCGGGCGATTGGATTGAACCGGATGCATTCAACACGAAGGGTGTGTGACCACCACTCGTGGACGGTCCGGAGTTCGCCAGGAAGCCGCCAGATATGGTAGGAATAGATCGGAAAAATTCGAAATCAAGGAATGCATCACCACCGGGTGCAAGTACGCTTGCATTTGCAAGGCACCACAAATCGTTGGTCGATAAATCCCTGCGCAGGTGACCTGCTACATCAACGATATCGCTTTTTTGCTGCGTTGCTCCAACACCGATTGACCATGTTGAGGGGCTATCACCGTTTTTATCGCCACCGCCGGTGAACACCGTGCTATCTACAGCCGAGCCGGAAGCGATGTTGTCGCGGGCTGCAACCGCATCCAACAACAACATGTTGGCTTGTACGGTTAATGAAGGTACTGCCATTCCCTGTGAATAAGAGATGTTGCGGGCGTTTACTGAAGTTGCAGATTGAACCAGCGACGAGAAATCAGCAGAACTGATCTGCACGGGCGGACGAGCCGTGGTGGCCGATGTACCGATCACACCGATTCCGTTTCCGGAGATTCCGGATGAAAAGAACCAGTCGTCGACACCGATCGGACTGTTTGCATAAACAGTGCGGTTGATGCCGAAATTGGCGATGCTTGAATTGCTCGTGCAGGTGCTGACCTGTGCCAGTATCGCCCCCGGAAGGGCCATAAACACAATGACGGCCAGCAGGCCTAAAAGTCGTGCGGAGTTGCGGTTTTCCATGCTAGTGTGCGTTAGAGATGCTTTTCGATTAACCATGCGTTCTACGGCGCCCGGGCGGTTGGGGTTACACTCCAATCTAAAAGCAGCCTTGGCCTGATTCATAAGCGGTTGGTAACGTGTGCAGTCCATTTTCGATGCTATGTTAATTTGAACCGATATGAATTCCGTGACCGATTCCGTGAGCAAAATGCCCCAAAAGCCATGGCATATACCATGATGATGTGGTTAAAGACTGGACTCAGTTGGTGAAAATGGACCCAGCTTGGGTCAAAATCAAGGCCTGGAAAAAAGCGGATTTTAGGCGAACGGGCGATTTTTAATACCGAATGATGGCTCCGGCCAATCCGGAAAAACGCCTAAAAGGCAGCCTAAACAGGATACTAAGCCTGGATTTACATGGGGTGGAAGGTATGTATCAGCGCTTCACAAAAGAAACCGTGCTGCGATTGACTCCTTGTACAACCTGCAGGAAATACAGGCCATCAGCCAAATCCTCCACGGAAATCTGAATCGGAGTTTCCGGGGAGTACATCACAGTAAGCGGCTCACCCACCTTGCGGCCACACTCATCCAGTATTGTCAGTACGGCGGGAGCAGAATCAAATCCCTCCAAAAATTGGACATTGAGGGTACGACGTGCCGGATTCGGATACACCTCCAGGCTTACCGACGGTTTATATTCGGCCAAACCGGTGATATCGGCCGGGTCGGTAATGGTGGCACTGAACATCCCGTTACCGTGGGTTCCGACAGCAACCAGTCCATCGGCCGGACGAATCGCCAGCATATCTACAATGGAGGTACCGATGGTTGATACACCTTGTTGAATCCATGTTGTTGAGGTTCCATTCAATTGGGCTGTTGCATACAATCCGGTACTGCCTCCAACAAAGTACAGTTTAGCTCCGGAACTGAGCGGTAGAATTCCGGCCCAACGTAAGGATGGACCATTGCCCGTACCCTGTGTATTAGCTTCCAGATTTCCACCGACCTTGGTCCAGGTCACACCGGCATCCAGGGAGTGGAACAAACTGTACACATTGTAATTGCTGAACACCACCAACAGCTCATCGGCATTCTGGGGATTTACCGCAATACAACTTGCATTTCCTGTGGATGGAAAACCGGTAGTCCCAATCGAAACCCGGGTTGGCAGACCTGTATTCGCATTGTCGACCCGATACATACCGCGCCTGTTGGTACCATAATACAGGCGGTGGGCAGGAACCGTACTGATTGATACGGCCGAAATGACTTCGTCGATTCCGTTGAGTGTGTCGGGGAATTGCACCCAATTGGTGTTAATGGTATCGAACTGGTTTGTGAGGGGTATCACGCTCAGGTCATCGTTACGCCAAATGGACTCTCCGGCGGCGAGGTACATGATGTTGTTGTTGTTCGGATCAATCACAAAGGGTGCAATGAACCTGTAGTTGACAGCACCGATGGGATCAATACGGCGGTAAGCCGTTACATTGCCGGACGCATCGACTGCGGTCTTATACACGCGCCCCTGCTGTTTGGAGAAGTAGTAATCGGCACCGTTGTTGGCAATAGCCGAATACGAACCGTCACCATCAAAGGAATGGACCCAGGGATCAGTTACAGCAGCTGAGTTCGTATAGTAGGTGCCGTTATCCTGGAGTCCACCCATCAACACAGCGGGATTCCCGCCGGGATTCATGTCGACGGTGACCGTATAAAACTGGGAGGTGATGTAACCGTTGTTCTTTTCAACCCAGGCCACTGTATCGGCCATGTTGTTTTCTGTTCGCGAAACGCCACCATCGTGAGCGGAAAGCATGACATCGGGGTTCGATGGTAAAAAGAGCAACTTGTGCTGGTCCGGATGATGACCGGGGTACTCGTCCACCCTGGGCAACTGGGCGCCGAAATCATATCCACCGATGTAGGAATTGCTCAAAGAATCATTGAACGCCGAAGTAGAACGGTAGATGCAGGTACCGCCGATAAAAACGGTATTGGGATCCCCGGGTTTCACCTCCACCACCAGATCATAGCCGCCTTGCGTATTGAGGCCATTAAAAGCATCGATGTTTCCAGGCATGTTTTGAGACAGGTCCGACCATTGCCCGCCGGTGGTATCGTACTCATACTTCCAGAGGCTGTTGTACAGGCTATCGCCCTGCCAGCTGGTGGTGAATTTTCCAAAACCGGGTGTCGGACCAAAGAAGTAAACCCGGTTCTCATCGTTGGGATCGATTTCAATCACCATACGGTCGTAAACTGTTGGGTAATTGGGCGGAGTAATATTGGTCCAGTTGATTCCATCGGCTGATCGCCAAACACCTTTGTGGATAGCTGCCGCATCGCTGCTGAGGGTGGCGTAAACTACGCCCGAAGGTGATACAGCCACATCTGTAAAATAAGCGCCTGTGCCGGTGGCTCCTTTGGCCACAGTCCAGGTTGCCCCCCCGTTCGTACTTCTCCAAATAGCTCCGTATGTAGCGGCATACAAAACATCCTGTGTCAGATTGGCCGGATCGGTTGCAATGTTCCAGGCCACATCCCATACATTATCAAAACTTGCGGGCGTTCCGGAAACCGTCGAGGGAAGTGAAGCCCATGTGAGTCCACCATCGGTTGATTTATACACGCCATTTCCTAAATAAAATGCGCCGGTTGCGCTGGCAGATGTACCGTAGGCTTCTCCCGTGAGGTAGTACCATGTATCTGTATGTCCGGGTCGCGTATCCTGAGCAATAGCCAACACACCCTGATAGCCCGTCAAGGAGGTGACCCTGTTCCAGGTATCCCCCCCATCGGTGCTGCGCCACAGTCCGCCCGAAATTCCGCCTGCAAAAAGAACATTCTCATTGGTTGCATCCATGGCCAGTGCGCGGGTACGGCCACCCAGATTATATGGACCGCGCTGCTGCCAGGCTACTTGCTGAGCCAGGCGATTTGTTCCCGAACCGCCCGGAATGGTCGCTGCAAAGGCCAATTCCTTTTCACGGATACCCGGAGGAATACGTCCGGTTTTCGGATCGGCAAGCCTGCCCAGCTCCCACTGCAATCGGGCACTCAGGTTCTCTTCTGCAGCCTCACCGGAATACCGGTAGGTAGGCTTTAATGCGATGCGTTCCGTCGAACAGGAAACCATCAAGAGGACAAGGAGGAGAATGGCAGGCTGGAAGGTGGACTTCATGGGTGCTGGATTGAGTTACGAATGTAACAAAAGGTCGAAAACTGTTGGCAACGTGACATTCCCATGGAAAGCCCGGGGCGTGGATTATTAAACAACTTCTGGAAAAAATTACATTTGCAGGGTGCGACCGGCCCCCTACTCCTTTTTCCGCCCTAATACCAGAAACCTGATTGTATCCGCTTTCTGGGCAGTTCAATTTTGGGCACCGTTGTCCAGTATTGCCGACACCATCAAGTCTACCGACTCCTTCTGGAACGACTACTTCCCCAACGCAACGTTTCCGTTCCCGGGGCATCCAACGCAGGAGTTTGCACAACACATGCACTATCAATACCAGTTGTACCGGGAGGGACGTGGTTCCTGGTATATGATCGGGAATGGGAATGGACAGATCTGGCAGCGCGACTCGGCCGGAAACTGGATGCGCAAAGACCGTACTTTCTTCGGCGGCTACAATTTCAATGCGGCAACATTCGGCTTCATGAAATTTGGCGGATACGGATTTTGGAGGACCAATGGCTTACTGCTATTCTACGTGCAAAAAACAGGCGAGTGGGAAGCCGCACAGTTGAGCCGTGAAATTCCAGGCTATGGTGATTACTGTTACCTGGACAACTATAATGGGAAACTCTACCTCCTGGGCTCCCTGCAAATGAATACCGGCTTGACACATGAGTACCAATTCACCGACACGCTTTACAGCCTCGACATCCGAAACAGAACCTGGACAACGGTCGGTAAAATGAGCAGCATGGCCGATTCGCTCCTCAGCACCAAGTTCTGGCATAAGTCCTTCGTGTGGCCCAAGGGCCTGTTCATGTACGCCGACATCATCGGTAAAAGTGTCTTCGTCGATTTGAAGGCTATGAAGTGCATTATACCGGGCGATACGGGACAGCTGGCCTTCTTCAAGTTCTACAACGGCCGGGTGCCTTCTACCTTTATCATGACAACAGATGTTGGCTTGTATAAGGTGGACACGGCCGGATATCGGGTCATAGACAGTCTGAGTTGGAACGAACTGCTTCAATCACCGAGGATGGAGTTTGCCTTACTCGAAGCGGAAGCGCCCGGGATGAACAGATTGACTCCGACCGGTATTGCCGGCTTGGCCTTATTGATTGGATCGGGCTCAATTGGGTATTGGTGGTATAGAAAAAGGCGAATTGGTGGTGGCCCGGAAACATCCGGAGCCGATTCGATTCAGCCCGTTCCATTCAATTTGCCCGAAACCCCGGATTTCACCCTCCGAAGAACCGACAAGGTCCTGTTCTTCAACCGTCAACCTTTACAGGAACTTCTCGGCAAGCAAAGCATGCTGATTATCAATACACTGATAGAAAAGCATGTAGAGAATTCCGTAATGGACACCCTGCAGCTTAATGCACTGCTTGGCATTGAGGATCGTTCACTCGACAACCAAAAGAAGGTCCGAAGTGAGTCCGTTAAACTCATCAACTCGGTTTTTCGCAGCCTCGGATTTGATGGGGAGGCCATTCAACGGGTACGTCAAAACTATGACCGAAGGAT
>JBJTJB010000392.1:0-1538 GCA_046095245.1 Bacteroidota bacterium
CGTGACAGAGTATCCCGTACCGCTGTAGGGGACAAATCCAAAGGCCAAACCCCAGCGATTCCGCTTGAAGGGTAAACCGATTGCGAAATATTCGAGGTTGGCATTGGTAGAAATCGCTTCAATGTCGCCCTGTTGCTGTACAATGCGCTCAGCGGAAAGTCCCAGTTCAAACACCTTCAGCGAATCACCGTCGTAGGTTGCCGGATTAATCAGATTGAAAGCCCCCGGTTGCTTAGTGGCAACCGCAGTACCCCCCATCGCCCGCTGCCAGGCAAATCCGCTAAAAAGCAATTGACCCGGACCAAAGCGGGAATAAGGCGATAATGTGTTGGTCTGCGCAAAGGCTGAACCGCACAGAATCGTAGAAATTCCGAAGATCAACAGGAAGCGACCGATACGATCAGGGTAAGTTCGAAAGGATGGCATGAAGTCCGTGAAGGGTTAATCCGGGGACGGCAAAGATGTCCTTTTGCAGCCGATTTACCAAGGTATCGGTATCTCCGCCCGTGAGCACCACGTGTATTCCGGGATACTCGGCACGATAGCGATTGATCATACCCGAAATTTCGGCAGTGATTCCGTTCAGCACACCCGATCGGATCGAGGTGTCCGTTGAGTTCCCGGTAAGTGGGGATTCCCCCTCGGGTTCAACGCGGGGCAGGGCAGGGCAATAATCATGCAGCGCCTCGAAACGCATCGACAATCCCGGAGCGATGGATCCGCCAAGGTATCGTCCGTCGGATGTCACCAGATCGAACTTCAGGCAGGTTCCGGCATCAATGATGAGCACATCCTGCGTTGGATACAATGAAGCAGCAGCGCAGGCATTTACCAATCGGTCCTTGCCCAGGGTTGCGGCTGTGGCATACTCATTCCTGACAGGTAGTGCTGTGTTACCGTCAAACAGATGAAAATCAGTTGCTGAACGCAGGTATTCGACGAGCGGTTCCGGTGGCGCGACAACCGAAACAAGCAGAGATCGGTGCAAATCGAACTGTTTAAGCCATGCGGTCATTTCCCGCCCGGAACCTAAAGGAAAGGAGACCCGCGCAATCGGTTCAGCATTGCGGTAAACGGCCAATTTCACTGCCGTATTACCAACGTCAACCACTAGATCCATCAAACAAACTTAGGACTATTGAGGCGGACCGGGGAGGCCGGTTGGATATTCCGGAAAAAAACCTACTTTTGCAGGCCATTGCAGGTGATGTAGCTCAGTTGGTAGAGCAAAGGACTGAAAATCCTTGTGTCGGCGGTTCGATTCCGTCCATCACCACACCACTTTCCTGAACCCCCACCGGATGAATCCCGCCCGCTACCGCAGGGTCCTGTTGATTGACGATAACGAAATCGACAATTTCATCAATGAGCGGATGATTACCGCCAGCCGTTTTTCCGAAACCGTTACGATAAAGAACTCCACTGACGTAGCCATTGCCTTTTTAGCGTCGATCGAGGACTCCTCCGAATATCCTGAAGTCATCTTCCTTGACTTGAACATGCCCGTGAAAGACGGTTTTGGCTTTTTGGAAGAATAC
>JBJTJB010000393.1:0-2908 GCA_046095245.1 Bacteroidota bacterium
ACCGTGGAGGGATTGGTGTAGATGTTGGCATAACCGCCATAGATATCCATTTTGCCATCGTGGTTCAGATCGCCGATCGCGAACGATTCCATTTCGTTTGAATTGAAAAGTCCCTCGATGCGGGTGAAGGTTTTGTTTCCGTTGTTCCGGTAGAGCCTGTGGTCCGAACCGGCAATCAACAGGTCAACGAATCCATCGTTATCGAAATCTTCCATCACACTTTGTATCGGTGTGATGTCGGTGATGTCGAATCCTGTAGACGCAGTGATATCGGTGTAGTGACCAGTGCCGTCATTCTCGAGAATTTGGCTTTGATAATCGTGGTTGGTCACCAGCAGGTCAAGGTCACCATCGTTATCGATATCACCGAATGAAGCGGTCCAGGATTGCCATCCGATATTCAGCCCGTACGCAGCGGCGCTCTCGGTGAACGTTCCATTGCCATTGTTAACAAACATCACATTGATCCGGCGACCATCTGTAGGGCTATTTACACCCTGACGGCATTTGGCAATGTGAAGATCGAGGTCTCCGTCATTGTCGAAATCAGTCCAGGTGCTACCGTAATTTCCGGAATCGTCTGTACTTGTCACATCAAAATCAATTGTAGTGGTTGATTCAACCAAGATACCCGCTCCGTTATTCAGGAAAATATGGCTTTCTGCATTGTCATCACACGCGAAAAGATCGATCCATCCGTCATTGTTGAAGTCTCCGCAGGTGAGATTCTGAACAAAGAAGCCGGTATTGGGAATGCTGACCATCGCTCCCAAAACGCCCGATGGGCCGGTCATGTAAATCCGAAGCGCACTGCTGCTACCACCCGCGATGATATCGAGGTAGCCGTTCTTGTCAAGATCCGCAACAGCCATTCCCCAGGCCCAACTTGAGCTCGTAGAGAAACTTCCGATGCTGAGCGTCTGGAACGAGTTGTCTGTACGCTGTACTTCAACGCTCGCGTTACGGCCTTGGTCCAGGCGAATGATGTCATCCAATCCATCGTTGTTCCAGTCTGCAACTGTCATCGGGCAACCGCTGTGGAAAGCCGGATTGAGGAGCTTTGAGTTGGTGTTCGTGAATCGGAATTGAGCCTGTGTTGCGCTGGCGATGGACAGCAAGAGGCCGATGGCCACCGATAGTCGTGGTGTTAGCATGCAAGGATGGTTTTGATGTGTTTACGAGTGTCAGTATCTGACGATTTTACGCAGGGTGCGCTTATCGCCAAGAGAGGCCACAAGGTAATAAATCCCTTTGGATTCGGGTAGGATGACCATTCGCCGGTTCCCGGTCTGGTACTCTTCGACGTTTACGCATCGACCTCCAGAATCATAGACTACAATCCGGGCTTGGCGATTTAGTCCGCTGAGGGTTATCCTTCCGTCGGATGTGGGGTTTGGCCATATGCGTAAGTCATTCAAAACCAGGCTTTGAGCAACACCGGTGGTAATTGCAGGAGTCTGAACGGAATCGCTGGCGATCAGGAAGGGCGTCCGGTCGGACTGATCGTACATCGTAAGGAATGTGTCTATTTCGGCTGAGCTGTATCCTCTCATTTCCGAAAGCCAGGCCGGTGGTACAGCCTGGTAATAGACCCTCGCAACTACCTGTAGGGCTCCGGGATATCCATTGAGGGGGATGTGGTAACGGACAAAGTCACTTCCGGTTCCCTCAAGTGTGCCGTCACGGTTGAAGTCCGGATCAACGGCTGCATTCCCTGCAATGGCACAGGTATCATAAACGGGGTGCAGGGTCGTAAAACCCAACGGCGGAAGTCGGTTGTCTTTTAATGAACTGGCTGCGCGCTCAAGCACTGTAGTCTTGTCGCCGTTCACATCACCCATGATCTGCTCATAGATCTGGGTTTGGGACGAGCTGTTGATGATTTCGTAATGGGGTTCGAAGGATCCAGGGATTGCAGATGTGGTTTCGTATGTACTGTCGAAGAGGCCGGACGAAAAGAGGGTGTCGCCGTTTTGTTTGATAGCAACCAGTTGCAAGACGGCACGACGGGCAGGATATCCGCTCGGAAACTTATGACCAGCTTTGTTGGTAAGCTTAACCCGAATGACAGCGGTATCAGCACTTGAGGTCGATGTGTCGTATTGGGCTGAGAGTTCAAGGGTTTGTTCCTGCAATAGGCGCGTGATGGCGGCAAGCGTAGAGTCGAAGTTGCGGTCCGGGGCATCAATACCTAAACGGCTTTTATTCTGTTTGATCAGCTGCACCATGAATTGATTCGCACCGGCAAAGCTGTGCAAATTGAACGGGGTGCGGCCAGGGATGGCTGTATACCCGTTGGCGATTTTTACGGCATCTTCAATCTCGGGCATATGACAACTTTGACAACTTTGCTGCAGGACGTTCGGGTAAGCGGAGTTGAGGAATTCGTGGTATGTAGCCTGTTCAACATATGTGCTGCCTGTCGGATTTCCGTTTAAGTCGGCAGTTTGTGTAATTAAGGTGTGGCATGGAGAACAGGCTCTGCTTTCACTGAGGTGCAGTCCAAGCGCCGGAGTAAGACCGACATACAGTTGCATGGGTCCGGTAAGCGGAGCTGGAAAAGGTCCGTATACCATTCGGTTTGTATCGTAGGGTATCAGGCCTGTGAATTGGCTCCCTAAGCTGCTTGAATCTTTTATGCCGTGGCAACTGTGGCAGGAAACGCCCGACTGCCCCAGCGAGTCCGTTTGAAGGTCGGCCAGCGTATAATGTGGTTGTCCTTTGTAAAATGCATCGTAGTGCCCGAGCGGAGCATGACAGGATGTGCACAGGGTCTGCAGTTCGTCGGCATGAGCGGGATTGACCAGGATTTCATGGCTGACTTTGGCCCTCCAAAGTGGGTCGTAGGCAGAAAGTCCCATCATGGAGGTTTCCCAGTCATCGTACAGGTTGACGTCCATTCCAGTAC
>JBJTJB010000394.1:0-1939 GCA_046095245.1 Bacteroidota bacterium
AACTCTTGAGAGAGGTGAGGGCCCCGCCCGCCGAATCGGTTGTGGCCGAACTCAACACGGTGGCAGCAGTCAAAGGCTGGTATGTTTGCGTGACTTGCTGAAAAGTATAATTGAGCTGGGCCTTTGAAAGCTCACAGCTCAGTGATAGGACTAGGATGGCGAACAGCCTCATGGGAAGCGTTTGGAATACTCTCACGGTCTGCAGGTTAGGTTGTGCACCACAATATAAGCCGTCCTGACCCCTTTTGCAAAAAAAAATGGACGAAAACGAATCAAAACCCAAAATCGCTTCAGTCGGATTCTGACTAGCCAAAAATTACTAAACAGATTGATTACAAGTAATTTATGGTCAATAGACCCTTGACCATCCAGCGTGCAGGGCTTTTTCCTTAAGTTTGCGCTCCCGAAAAAGGGGGAGTTCTTTGGTTTTTTGGCGTGGTAGCTCAGCTGGTCAGAGCGCAGCACTCATAATGCTGAGGTCGGGAGTTCGATCCTCCCCCACGCTACTTCTCCCCTTTTTCGCTTTTCTCCTCTTTCCGGTTTCTTGAAAAGTACCGTCTGAACAATTCTCCCACCGTATCGAATTCTTCCCGATAAAAAACGCCTACACCCTGGGTGTATGGTGACTTCAGGTTGTTGATCAACGAGTTGTTGCTGGAGCGGTTGAAGGCCTTCAGCCGAACCCGACCATCTTTACTTGCCTTCACCTCTACGTTAAAGTCACCAACCAGGTTGGAGGTATTCTGACTTCCCGGCGCCTGTGCTCCGTTGGCCACACCCACGTTTCCATCAATAGTCACACGGTCGTTCAGAATGCTCGTGGAAAGAGCTACTTCAAGCTCCTCGTTGGTAATTGCATCACCCGGACGGTAATTGACCCCTACGTTGACCTGGTTGCTGATCTGGGAGGCCCAATTGGATAACTGATTGCTCAGCATTTCGTACGCATTGACTCCAACCACATTGGCTCCCGAAGGATTGGATCTGCTGGCAATTTCTGCCGGAGCAGAAAACCGTCGGAAAACGAGCAAACTGACAGCCTGACGGTATTTCTCCTCTTCCGAATTGATCAGGCGTTTCACCTGGTTCTCGGTATTGGGGTCGATGTTCTGCACTTTGATGTCGAAATTGATGACCGGATTGAATAACTTGTCCTTAAGGCTCAGCTTGAGATCTACAGGGACAAGGGTACGGTAACTACTGTCTTGAAACAAATCATAGAGTCCGGTCCGGATGCGGTACACGGCATTTAAATCAATTGAGGCATCGTAGGGATCGCCCGACCAGTTGATGCGCCCACCCTTGTCCAGAATGAAATTCTTGTTGATGATATTCTGCATGGTGAACAAGTATTCACCCGATTCAATGGTGAATCCTCCAAGCATGCGGAGATCTTCTTTGGGGCTGACCGACAAGCTGATGTTTCCGTTGCCCGAACCCTTGATTACATCGCCGATTTTAGAATCGAAAATGAGTTCAATCTGAGCGTTGGAACTGACTTCGAGATCCATATTGAGCTCCACTCCACTCAGGTCTGGCAAGGCTTCGGAGGCCTTCACCAGACTATCTGCCGGGCTCGTAAACCGAATAAAACCGCTTTGACTGACCTCTTCCGGATTACTCAGGGGAATACGGATGCGTGTGCCTGGTTCCGATTTCAACCCGATGTTCATGGCAATGTAATCGGGCGGACCTGTGATCGACAAGGTACCACTTGCATACCCTTGTCCATAAAAGACGGAATTGTCGTCTGGCCCGGTATTGAGCACTTGCACCCTTTGTGCATCGATATTGATATCGAACCTGAAGTCGCTCAGGTGGTCATGCAAAATACTCACGTTGGCCTTGGCCTGGTTGCCATTGGCATCGTTTACAACCACGTCCTTCATTGTAAAGCGGTCTTCCAGAATGTCAACTTCCGATGAAAAATTGTAGGAAC
>JBJTJB010000395.1:0-1473 GCA_046095245.1 Bacteroidota bacterium
ACCTTATCGCCTCCTTCGAGATACTGGCGTTTCTGGTTTTGCTGGCCTGTGTGGTATTCCTTTACAGGCGAAACATCTACAAGGTCAGGAGGTTCACCATGGAAGAACTAAAAGCCTGGCCACGACAGGATGCCAACATCATTTTAGTGACTGAAATCTTCCTGATGAGCGCCTTTTTATTGATGAATGCAGCCGATCAGCTACTCCAAGCCGCAGGACAAGTGCACTACGTCAAGGCCGGTTTGTTTCCCATCAGCTCCATGTTGACACCTCTCCTATCGGGATGGAGCGTTGATTCCCTGGTACTGACGGAGCGTGCGCTCTGGTGGTTTCACATTCTGGGCATTCTGGCATTTTTAAATTACGTTCCGTATTCCAAGCACTTCCACATTCTCCTGGCCTTTCCAAACACCTTTTACGCCAAACTTGAGCCGTCCGGAAAACTCGACAACTTGTTGAATGTGTCGCGCGAGGTCAAATTGGCATTTGATCCATCGGCTACAATTACTTCGGAGGAAGCATCCGCTCCGGACCGCTTTGGTGCGCGCGATGCGACCGACTTGAACTGGAAACAGCTGATGGACGCGTTTTCCTGTACAGAATGCGGTCGTTGCACTTCCTCCTGCCCCGCGAACCTGACAGGTAAGAAGTTGTCGCCACGGAAAATCATGATGGATACCCGTGACCGGCTCGAGGAGATTGGTCGCAATCGATTGAAGGACGGCACCGACACGAATGATGGGAAATCACTTCTGTATGACTATATCACTCCGGAAGAACTGTGGGCTTGTACCAGTTGCATTGCCTGCGTGGAATAATGTCCGGTCCTGATCTATCCCTTGTCAATCATCATTGATTTAAGGCGCAATCTCGTTTTGGAAGCGAGTGCTGCGCCCGCCGAACTCAACGGCATGTTCACCCGTATCGAAAACAATGGCGCACCCTGGCAGTTCTCTGCATCCGACCGCATGAACTGGACACAATCCTGATCACCGAAACCATCCATGGAAACATTCAAAGTACCTACTCTTGCCGAAATGGCTGCAAGCGGACAAACTCCGGAAATCGTTTTTTGGGTTGGTTGTGCAGGAAGTTTCGATGATCGGGCCCGAAAAGTGACCAAGGCTGTTGCGCGTATTTTGAACCACTGCGGAATCTCTTTCGCTGTATTGGGAACAGAGGAAAGTTGCACAGGCGATCCAGCAAAACGTGCCGGGAACGAATTCCTGTTTCAAATGCAGGCCAGCAACAACATTGCAACATTGAACGGTTATGCGGTAAAGAAAATAGTGACCGCATGTCCTCATTGTTTCAATACCTTGAAAAATGAGTATCCCGGACTTGGAGGCAAATACGAAGTTGTCCACCACAGTGAGTTGTTACAAGACCTGATTGATACCGGCAGGCTACGGATTGAAGGTGGAGCGTTCAAAGGAAAACGCATCACCTATCACGACCCCTGCTACCTTGGTC
>JBJTJB010000396.1:0-1482 GCA_046095245.1 Bacteroidota bacterium
GATGATAAGGAAATTGATCTTGTTTTTGCGGGTATTATCCTTATTTTTCGCAGTACAGACGGATCGTTTTACTGACGCCCAAAGCATCCAGCAACATCGGGACCGCAATTCCACCGGTTGAATTCACAGCATCAATCACCACACTGAGCCCGGCATTTCGAATGGCATCACAATCAACCAGGGGCAAATCAAGGATCGCCCGGATGTGGCGCTCAACGGAATCCGTATCGGAGGAATAATGTCCCAAGGCATCCACTTCAGCGTAGTGTACCATGTTGTTTTCTGCGCGCGCAAGAATGGCTTCCCCATCGGCGGCTGAAACAAACTCGCCAAACTCGTTGAGTAGCTTGAGTGCATTCCACTGCCTGGGATTGTGACTGGCGGTCAGGATGATTCCTCCCTGTGCTTTGTGATACGGAACAGCCATCTCGACAGAAGGCGTCGTGGATAAACCCGCATCGATCACATCAATACCCATTCCGCAGAGCGTAGATGAGACGAGTGAGGAAACCATTGCACCCGAAATACGCGCATCACGACCAATCACAACCGAACAGGATTTTCCGGGATTGCGTGTTTTTACCCATTCACCATAAGCCGAGGTGAAACGGACAATGTCTGGAGGTGTAAGGGCAGAACCGGGAACACCGCCAATGGTTCCACGGATACCGGAAATGGACGTAATCAAGGTCATGGCACGGACTCCGGCATAGAGCCGGAAAGCAGTGCAAAGATACGCTTTACCTTTCGGTCATTCACCACGGAGCGCATGCCCCATCTTGTCGCGCTTGGCAGCCAGGTAGTCACGGTTGTGGGGATTGGCGGGCACTTCAATCGGTATGCGTTCCACAATCTCCAGTCCATACCCTGTGAGGCCGGCCCGCTTGGTAGGGTTATTCGTCAGAAGCCGCATTTTGGAAATGCCAAGGCTACGCAAAATCTGAGCACCAACCCCATAGTCGCGCTCGTCCATTTTGAATCCAAGTTGCAGGTTGGCTTCAACTGTATCGAAGCCCTGTTCCTGAAGCTTATAGGCCTTCAACTTGTTCAGCAAACCGATACCCCTCCCCTCCTGGTTCATGTAGAGCAAAACACCTTTACCTTCCTCGTCGATCCGACTCAAAGCGGCATGCAACTGCGGACCACAATCGCAGCGGCATGAACCGAAAATGTCACCTGTCATGCACGAAGAATGCACGCGTACCAAAACTGCCTCATCGGGCTTCCATGCGCCTTTCACAAGGGCAAGGTGCTCCTGACCGCTTTCCCGGTGTGTAAATGCGACCAATTGAAAATCGCCATAGGCCGTGGGCATTTCCACAGATACCACACGTTCAACATCACACTCCTTCTCCATTCTGTATTTGATCAGATCTTCGATCGATACGATTTTCATTCCGAAGCGAGATGCAATCTGAACGAGCTCTGGAAGTCGAGCCATGCTGCCGTCCTCATTCATGATTTCGACGATCACACCGGAGG
>JBJTJB010000397.1:0-17094 GCA_046095245.1 Bacteroidota bacterium
TATCCATCCAGTTCGGCGCCATCCTGTCGGTAGTTGCACTGTATTACAAACGTTTTTTACAGGGAATGGACTTCTACTGGAAACTGGCAGCGGGTTTTATTCCTGCGGCTGTTTTCGGTTTCCTGCTCGATGATTTCATCGACTCACTTTTGTCCAATGTATTCATCGTTGGCATCACACTGGTCTTGGGCGGTATCGTACTGCTCTTTATCGATCGCTGGTTCCAGAATCCCGGATCGGAATCACTCGAAAAGTTGAGCTATCCCGTCGCCTTCCGGATCGGGATGTTCCAGTGCTTGGCCATGATACCGGGTGTTTCACGCTCGGCCGCAACCATCATCGGCGGTCTCGCATCGGGGTTAAACCGAAAGGCGGCTGCGGAATTCAGTTTTTTTCTTGCTGTGCCCACCATGTTCGCAGCTACATTGTACAAGACTTACAAATTTGCCCGGCAAGGAGTAGGCGTAGCCCCCGACCAGGTAGAAATGCTGCTGATCGGCAATCTGCTTGCACTTGCCGTAGCTGCACTGGCTATCCGATCCTTCATCGGATTCCTTACCAAACACGGCTTCAGGGTGTTCGGCTGGTATAGGATTGTGGTCGGATTGCTCATTATCGCATTGGTATTGGGAGGATACAACCTCGAAATACCCGACTGAACATGCAGGAACAACGACCCGAGGGGACAGTATACCTGATGGACAAGCCGCTTGGCTGGTCCTCCTTTCAGGTTGTAAAAAAGGTCAAGTGGATGACCAAAGCCAAACGTGTCGGACATGCAGGCACATTGGATCCGCTCGCAACCGGACTTTTGGTCATTTGTACGGAGAAACAGACCAAGACCATATCAACCATTCAAGATGCCGAGAAAGAATACACCGGCACGATCCGCCTTGGCGCAGTGACCGATTCGTATGATGCCGAAACAGAAGTGCGGGACTTCCGCAGTGTAGATCATGTCACGCCTGAAATACTGGCTGAAGCCGTAAGGCAATTCACGGGCCTTATCAGCCAGGTGCCACCCATGCACTCGGCCATCAAACTGAACGGACAAAGGGCCTATAAGGCGGCCCGCAGGGGCGATCAGCTGGAATTGAAAGCCCGGCAGGTTGATATCCGGGAATTTGAAATCCTCCGGTTCGCACTTCCCGACAGTGATTTTCGTGTCGTATGCAGCAAAGGGACCTATATCCGATCGCTGGCGAACGATTTAGGCCAGGTTCTGAATACCGGCGCCTACCTTTTGGCGTTACGCCGCACCCGCATCGGATCCCATCGGATCGAAAATGCCTGGACCATTGGCGACCTGGAACAGCATTTTCCACGACCCGTTCAACTTCCTTAGCCTGCCGAACCCGGTGAAAAGGGCTAAAAAGCGGGTAGCTATACCCATCTTCATGGGTGATTTCCAAAGAAATTGATCTGTTTTTGATTTAATTCATTGACAACCAATTTATTGCCTTATTGAAAGTTTTAATGTCTTGAAAATGAGTTGCATAGTACCACTAAACTGGCGCTCGCCCCTCAAATAGACGTATCTTCACAGCCCGCTCTTATAATTCAATCATAACCAACCCCTGTTGGCCCTTCACACAGGTCATACAGATAACACACGCCCGTAAGCGATGAAGTTATCCAAGTTCAAGTTTACCCTTAGCGAAAAACTGACTGCCATGCACCCGACCCCTAACCGGGACGAGTCGAGAATGATGGTGGTTCACCGCAAATCCGGAAAAATCGAGCACCACAATTTCAAGGACATCATCAACTATTTTGACGATGGTGATGTACTGGTGCTGAACAATACCAAGGTGTTCCCCGCCCGCCTTTATGGGAACAAGGAAAAAACCGGAGCCAAAATCGAAGTATTCCTGTTGCGTGAGCTCAACCCCGAAAGTAAACTGTGGGATGTGCTTGTAGACCCGGCCCGCAAGATCCGGATCGGCAATAAATTGTATTTCGGTGATGATGATATGCTGGTGGCGGAAGTGATCGACAATACGACTTCGCGTGGTCGCACCCTCCGCTTCCTGTTCGATGGGAACTCGGCCGAATTCCGTGATGTAATCGAACAACTCGGACACACGCCGCTTCCAAAATACATCAAGCGCAAAGCCGAACCTGCCGATAAAGATCGTTACCAAACGGTGTTTGCCCGTCACGAAGGCGCAGTAGCTGCCCCCACTGCAGGATTGCACTTCAGCCGTGAGCTGCTTAAGCGCATGGAACTGAAAGGCGTGAACCTGGCTGAAGTGACCTTGCATGTCGGCCTGGGAACTTTCCGAACCGTGGAGGTTGAAGACCTTACCAAGCACAAAATGGAATCCGAGCAGTTCAAGGTTGAGCAGGAAGCGGTCAACATCGTGAACAAAGCCAAGGCCGGCAAAAAGAACATCTGTGCTGTCGGAACCACAGCCATGCGTGCCATGGAATCTTCCGTGAGTTCGATGGGCGAACTGAAGGTGAATGAAGGCTGGACCAACAAGTTCATCTTCCCTCCTTACGACTTCAGTATCGCCAACATGATGATCACCAATTTTCACATGCCTGAGTCGACCCTGCTGATGATGGCGACAGCCTTTGGCGGGTATGACCTGATCATGGAAGCATATCGCGTGGCACAGAAGGAGAAATACCGCTTCTTCAGCTACGGAGATGCGATGCTGATCCTCGACTAATGAACAGGTACGCCCTCATCGTGGCCGGTGGTACCGGAACCCGGATGGGAGCGGATCTTCCCAAGCAATTTTTACCACTGGCAGGACAACCTGTTCTTGCTCATACGTTGCGGCGTTTCACCGGACTGGTTGAGCGTATGGTGCTGGTGCTTCACCCCGATTGGATTTCGTATTGGGAAAACCAGCGTCTAACCCTGAAGGGGATTCCCCAACACGAGGTGGTGGCCGGAGGTGAAAGCCGGACAGCCTCTGTACGCAATGGGCTCCATGTACTTTCCGACACAGCGGGACTGGTAGCCGTTCACGATGCGGCAAGACCACTGATTTCTCCGGACCTGATCCGACTCCTTTTTGATGAAGCCGCACAAAAGGGCAATGCCATTCCGGCAATTCCTTCCCGCGATTCACTGCGCGAACTGACCGAATCGGGTAGCCGTGCCGTTCCAAGAGAACAGTTCATGGCGGTTCAGACGCCTCAGGTATTTGGCACGGACTCCCTGCAACGTGCGTTCGAAGAACAGCAAGGACTCAATTTCAGCGATGAAGCGGGACTGATGGAAGCATCCGGCCATGTCATTCACCTCGTGAAAGGTGCCGAATCGAACCTGAAAATCACGGTTGCATCGGATCTTGTACTGGCAGAAGCCCTGCTTGCAGGACTGGCCTGAACCATGAAAATCGGTCGGCAATGCCTATCTTCACAAGAGGTGTAACGTTGTATTCACTCCTGCGTAAAACACAATAGAACTAACAATTTCCTGTTTATTGTCCGAAGGCCGAAGCATTCTGACCATAAGCCAGGCATCGTATACTTGTAACCGCATGAACCTGAACCGTAAAATTCTTATCGCAGCGCTCCTGGCAGCCGTTGTGATGGCATTTGCACCGGCTCAGGCATTCACTGCAGGAAACGATACCAGCAAAGTCGAAACGTCATCGGTCTTTCGCCACGATGCGGTTTGCGGACTGGTTGCTGAAAGCCGCGAAATCAGAGCGGGGCTTTTATACGATGTTGACCGCAATACCATTGTGTGGGAGAAGGATATGGATTACGCCTATCCGATTGCCTCACTCACAAAAATGATGGTCGGTCTGCTGGCCATGGAAGACATCCTTTCCGGCCGGGTCCGTTGGGACGATCGGATCACCGTTTCGAGAAGTTATCGCAAGCGGATCCGCAGAGGCCGTTACACGACCATCACCCGCGAAGAGCATTATACGTTTGAGGATGTGGTGAAGATGGCGATGATCGCATCCCACAATGAAAGTACGGTATGGATTGCGCGGCATTGCTCCGGCGACCTACAGCTGTTTGTTGAGAGGATGAACCGCCGTGCCCAGGAGCTGGGGATGACCAAGACCTTGTACTCGAACCCTTCGGGTCTACCCGCCATCATTGACGAGTTGGACAACAGCAGTTCGCCACGCGACCAGCTGGTGCTTGCACTGGAAATCCTGAAACACCCGAAGCTTGTCGAAATCACCTCCATACCCTATCTGACAGTTCATAACGGCAAGGGACATGTGAATTACCGCAACCACAACGGACTGGTGATCAATTACGGAATGGAGGTTGACGGGATCAAAACGGGCTATACCAAGGCTGCTGGGTTCTGCCTGGTCGGTACGGCACGCCGTGGCGGACAACGACTCATCAGCGTGATTTATGGTTGCAGTTCACCCTGGGTACGCAACGGTATCGTGGCCAACATGATGAACCGTTATTATGAATCCATCAAGCTGGGGCGCCTGGGAGAAACATTGCCCGACCTCACGGCTTCGCGCTTATTTGTAGACAGTGTTTCACGAGGACTTGCAAGCATCACGGTCGCTCAGGAAGAGAAAGCCCAACTTCCCGAAGGTGAGGATGCGAATACCTACGCATACAAAACCATCCGTGAGAAAGTCCGGAAGTCCATTACGGTGAAACGCGGCGACAACCTTGGAGCCATCGCCCAGCGATACAATGTATCGGTGTCGGATCTACGAAAATGGAACCGACTCAAAGGTTCCACGATCCATCCCGGGCAAAAGCTTGCGGTGTATACAACCGTCAAGAAAACGATTCCGATCAAAGTGGTAGCGGACGCCGATGAGTCCATAGCCGATCTGACACCTTCGATTGATACCTGTGGTGTCAATGCCGATGATTGTCCGGAAGAGGCGCTTGCAGATGCTTCTCAGTCAGTACAAGACAAGAATGTTTCAGACAGCGGAAAGCCAGATTCCAAGACCGAGGCTCTTTCAAAACCTGCTTCAAAAGAACCACAACGTTTTATTTACCATGTTGTGCAGCGCGGTGATACCCTGTGGAACATCGCTCAGCGTTACCGTCTCAGTCCGAATCAGATCAAGGAACTGAATAATATCGGCAACAGCAACATGCTTCGCAAAGGCGAGCGCCTGAAGATTCCCAAAAAGGGTTGATTTTATCCCAGCCGTACAGCCTTTGTCTCTGCGCTGAATACGGGCTCATCCAGGTTGATTCCCGTTAACAGCACCAGTCCCGGCTTCTTTCCCGGCTCCACGCTGCCTATCTCGTGCTGACGACTCAGGAAACAGGCACCGTTCCAGGTGGCCCAATCAATCAGTTCATGAAAAGGGATTTCGGGGAAAGCCTGATGGATACGGTACAACTCCTGTACAACCGATAGTTTATTGTTGGAGGCCAGACTATCTGTACCGATGGTGATTCGCGCCCCTTGGCGACGGAAAGCAGGTATATCGGGTAGCCGACCGGAAATAAACAAATTCGCCGACGGACACATGCACCAATACGATTGAGGAATAAAGGATATTGCCTCCTTCAAGCCCTTTTCCGAAACAAACACGTTGTGCACGAATTGGATCGGACAGGTTGAGTTCCATTGCTTGACAAATTGCTGCAAGGGATCCTGATCGACGTGAAGCACAGCGGCAGACAGATTCAGGCCAGCCGTTTCGAAAACAGTCCTGAGTGGACCCTCTGTGGTGCTGAAAAATCGGAGCTCGTCTTCAGATTCCATGAGGTGATAACTACTACACATTTGGGATGAAGCCTCATCAATAACGGCCTTAAACAAAGCCTCCGACAGAGAATACGGCGCATGAGGTGCTAACGAGGCCGTTGAACCATCGATTGCAGAAAAGGCTTCGACGAGTGTTCGTGCATCCTGCAACAAGATATCCGCGCGTGAAGGATCCAAGCCAAGCACTTCAACAAAGGTGTGGTAACTCAAGACGGATTCGCGTTTTACAGTCAGCGATTCCTGCGTATTGCTGATATCACCAACGGCCACCACTCCCTCTGCACGCATTTCGGCATCGACCCGACGCATTGCTTTTTCCCGACCAACAGTATCTACGGTGTTGCGATGACGGAGCATCCCTTGAAGAAATGAAGCCATACCCATAGCCTCTCCCGGAAACACGCCCTGCAAATGGGATAACTCCAGGTGGCAATGGGTATTGACCCAACCCGGTACAACAACGCCATTGCACACCTGATCCCCCGGCTCAGGCTCTGATTGGCTCAGCGAAACAACTCGCCCTTCGTCATTGAGCACTATGCGCACATTCCGCATCGGTCCATGATTCGAGCCGATGAGTAGGGGTGCAAAAAACGTCTGTCCCATGCAGGCAAAGTAACTTAAAATACGGCCTGTGGCGGTTTCCGCCCAAAAAGCAAAAAGAGGTGACGCGTTGAACGTAAGAGGCGGTAAGCCAGCGCATCCAGTATACGCAATAAAAGCCCCCTGATACCTTCCGTAGTGACCGCCTCAACCCATACCGATTCATCACGAATCACATTCATCAATGCTGAACGGCATTCTGAGGCGAACGCACTATCGAGCACTTCCAGATTCGATTCCACACTGAAAAACTCACTCAGGTGATTGAGGTTGTAGGAACCCAGATTAAGCCATCGACCATCAACGATACAGACTTTTGCATGCAGGATGCCGGTTCTGTATTCTGCAACACGGACTCCGGATTTCAGCAACCGGCTGTAAAGGTGACGGCTAGCAGCACGCACCAGCGGGACATCACTGACAGAACCAACCAATACAGTTACAGCACAACCGCGTTTTGCGGCTTTCCGTATGGACCGCAACAATCTGTAGGATGGTAAAAAGTAGCTGTTGACAATAATCAACTCACGCTGTGCCGATCGGAACATCCGTTTATACGAGGCTGATATCTCCCGTTTTCCACGTGGCAGATCATTGGTGGAAAGCCTGACATGAACACCGGGCTGAGTGTCTGCTGCAATCGATTCAAAGACCGGAGCACCCGATATTGCCGGCTTACCGAAGCGTTTGGCGCACTCTTGCTCGATGCTGGCACAAACCGGACCCTCGGCAAATACGGCATAATCAAGCCAGGGCGGGACCTGATCGGAACCACGGTACTTGTCAGAAATATTGATTCCGCCGATAATCGCTCGCTGACCGTCTGCCACACAAACCTTTACATGCAGACGTCGGGCCGGTTGACGAAGCGTCTCCAGCGGCAAACGGGCGAAATAACGGAAACGGATGCCCGCTTGAGTCAACCTGTTTCCAATGGCTCGTCTGAAACCAAAGGAACCGAATCCATCTACCAATAGAAAGACCTCAATGCCCCTGGATGCTGCCTTTTCGAGGGCATTCAACACGAGTTCGCCGGTCTGGTCCGACTCAAAAATATAAACCTGCAGATGAATCCTGTACCGGGCTGTTCCGATGAGATCGACCAGGCGATCGAAATAGGTTTTACCCCCGCACAACAGATCAACACGGTGGCCGGCATGAAAAGGGCGCTTCCCGGTATCCATGTATTACCTATTCGTGGAAATATACGCGCTTGACGCGTTCTGAAATTCCCGTGAGCACTTCGTAAGGAATGGTATCGAGTTGCCGGGACAGGTGCAAGATATCGGGTTCCTGGCCGAACACCACCACCTCGGAGCCCTCACGCGCCTGAATGCCTGTAATATCGATCATGGTCATGTCCATGCACACACTACCGACAATGGGAGCTAATTTCCCTGCCACGAACATGCTGCCAACACCGTTTCCGAATTTCCGGCTGAGGCCATCGGCATATCCGATGCCTACGGTCGCGATGGTCATTTCGCGTTCGGCCGTACCACGCCGGCCATACCCGACAGTCTCGCCGGGATGTACCTGCTTGATTTGAGAGATGGTTGTCTTGAGGGTTGCAACAGGTTGCAACTGCCTTTGTTCATGCTCGGTACCCGCTACTCCATGCAAACCGATACCAAGCCTCACCATATCGAATTGTGCTTCCGGAAAACGCAAAATGCCCGATGAGTTGAGGAGGTGCCGGAGGATAGGGTATTGGAAATGGCTGCAAAGCGTGTCGCTCATTTCACGGAACAACTTGATTTGCGAGCGCGTGAACTCATCGTGCTCACGGTCCTCGCTGGCTACAAGATGGGAAAAGACGGATGCCACCTTGAGGTGCTTGTTGTTCTTCAGACGGATGATGAGTTCGTTGAGTTCATCCGGTTCGAATCCGAGCCGACGCATCCCGGTGTCGAACTCAATGTGGATCGGAAAGCGCCCCGGTGCAGCCTCACCCTCACGACGGCGCAATGCCTCTGTAAAATGGGACAGGATGCGGAAGGAATATACTTCCGGCTCGAGCCGATAGCTGATCATGGCATCGAAGCTTTGCTCCTCCGGATTCATGACCATGATGGGCAAGGTGATTCCGGCCTTGCGCAGTTCAACACCTTCATCTGCATAGGCAACAGCAAGATAATCGGTGCGGTGGAACTGGAGGATATTGGCAATTTCAAAACTCCCGCTGCCATAGGAAAAAGCCTTGACCATGACCATCATCCGGGTCTCCGGCTTTAACCTGGATTTGAACAGGTTGAGATTATGCACTACGGCATTCAGATTGATCTCGAGCACCGTTTCGTGGGCCTTTTGCTGCAGGGCGGATGAAATACGTTCGAATCCGAAGGAGCGTGCGCCCTTGATCAGAACCGTTTCATCGGTGAATGCGGCATAGTTCAGTTCGCGGAGGAAGGATTCGGTATCGTTGAAAAACGCACCCTCCATCGAAAACAACTCCTGTTGCCTGATCAATGCCGGCCCGATTCCGATGAAGCGGTTGACACCTTTCTGCCGCATCAACGCAGCAACGTCCGCATACAAGCTGCGCTCATCCTGTCCGCTTTCCAAAATATCACTCAGGATCACCGTGCGTCTGCGATGCTGCTTCTGCTGGTTCATGAAATCGAGCGCGATGGTGAGTGAACCCAGATCGCTGTTGTATGAGTCATTGATGACCGAACAGTTGTTCACACCTTCCTTCATTTCGAGGCGCATGGCAACCGGACTGAGCAGATGCATGCGGGAAGCGATGACCTCCTGCTTGTATCCCATCATCAGCATCAAGGCCCAGCAATGAATGGCATTTTCGATGGAAGCCTCATCCGTAAATGGAATCCGTATGGTCAGAAAGTCGTTACGGAAAATACCCTGTATTTCGGTTTCGTGCTCCATGCGGTTGATGCGGCCGATTTGTAAATCGGCACGCGATTTCTTCGACCAGGTGAAGGGCTTCAACTTGCCTGCAGGCAAGGAAGCGACCGCATCGTGTATGAGCGTGTAATCACGGCAATAAACGAGTTCGCGGGTCGAACTGAAAAGAGCAAGTTTCTCTACTACCTTAGACTGCTGGTCCGGGAAATTTTCGTCGTGGGCGGATCCGATATTGGTGAACACACCGATATCGGGTCGGATGACTTGCTCGAGCCGGGACATTTCGCCCGGTTGGGAAATTCCGGCTTCGAAAACGGCAAGGCGGGTTTCCTGCTCCAGTTGCCATACACTAAGGGGGACACCGATCTGCGAGTTATAGCTTTTAGGACTACGTACAATCAGTCCGTCTTCGCGGAGAAGCTGGTACAGCCATTCCTTCACGATTGTTTTTCCGTTGCTGCCGGTGATGCCAATGACTGGAACCGTATAACGGCTGCGGTGTGCCGAAACGAACTGCTGCAGGGCCAGTAAACTATCGGAGACCACGAAATAATTCGCTGCAAGGTTTTCAGGGATCTTCGCGGATTCGGTGATGACGAAATTCCGGACTCCGCATTCCCAGAGGTAATGCAGATAATCGTGTCCATCGTGTCGATCACCGCGAATGGAGAAGAACAAGGACTGCGAAGGATCGATCAGTTTCCGACTATCGGTCAGAAGTTCACGAATGCCGGGATGCTCAGGACAGGAAATGCGTGCTTCCGCCCCGGTGATTGCGGCGATATCTGCAACGGAATACAGGGTATGGGGCATGGATCAGTCGGCCTGTTCCTTCCGGATTGGAGTTTCAGCATGCTGCCTGGCATAACAGCCCCTGCAGAGGGGGATGTAACTGTCCTTTTCACCCAGGAGGATCAGGGAATCATCGACTGCATGCCGATAGGAATGGGTGGCCAGATCGCCGCAGTGCATACAAATCGCATGAACCTTGGTGATGTAATCGGCAATCGCCAGCAGGTGCGGCATGGGGCCGAAAGGCTTACCCAGGTAATCCATGTCGAGGCCGGCAATGATCACGCGTGTACCCTGCGCGGCGAGGGTTTCGCATACGTAAGGCAATTGATCATCGAAAAACTGGGCTTCATCGATACCGATCACGTCGGCTTGGTGGCTCAGCAGGAGGATATTGGATGAAGAGGGCACCGGAGTGCTCAGAATGGCATTCGAATCGTGGGAAACGATGTTGTTCTCGTCGTAGCGCTGTTCGAGGGTGGGTTTGAAAATCTCGACACGCAGGCGGGCGATTTTGGCACGCTTGAGGCGTCGGATGAGTTCTTCGGTCTTGCCGGAAAACATGCATCCGGCAATCACTTCGATGCATCCTTTGGCCGGGCGCGGGTCCTTGCGGTTTTGTTCGAGGAACATGGAAATCTTGGGCGCTTAAAGGTAGATAAAATCCGGCGTGGAAGAATGACATCCCGACGGGGAATCCTTTACACCGCTAGAATAGGCCACACGGAATCGAAACCCCATTGAATCATGGGGGCAAGAACGAGCAGGCAGGAAAGTTCGGTGAGAGGACCGATCAGCGTACAACGAGGCGGGACACAGAGGATCCTGCACGAACCAGGTAAAGTCCGGCTGGCAGTGCGCTGATATCGAGGTCGATGGTTTGTAGTCCGGCAGCGAGCCGGTATTGACCGAAGTCGATGCTGCGTCCGGAAAGATCCGTGAGGGCGATGCTCAACGACTCGGACGATTGCACATCCAGAACAACACGCACCATTTCACGGGCCGGATTCGGATACAGACCAAGGGTTCGCACTGCTGCGGTTTCATTCAAACCGGTAGCTGCTACAGGCGATTTGCTGAAGTAAAAATTACCTGAAGCGGATCCACCGAATCCGGTGAACACCAGTTTCCAGGTGTCGCCCAAGCGGTCTTGAACAAAATATACCGTACTATCGGCAATGGTCCAGGTAGCGGTTGTGTTATCGTAACTTTTCCAATCGTATCCGATGGCATTGATCTCCGGGCGGAAAGTCCATGACAGCGGACTTGCCGTGTTCACATCCACCGGATAGGCTTTTGCAACGAACACAGAATCGTTGCTCAGAACGCCCGAAACCTTGTAGGTTGCAGGACCACCGGCAAGCGTAGTGAGGTATTGGCCAAACACGAGATCCCATGTATTGTACGCAGGTTCGCGATCGATTGATGTATCATTCACTACAGAGTAATAAGCAAAGAATTTCGTCGGAAAATCAGCCTTTGCAATGGACCGAACCACCTCGTTGCTGCCATCGAGGTTTGCAACGCGGAATGTGTAGGTGTAGCTTAGACCATTGAGTGATTCGATCAGCAACTTACGCACATCGGTGGCACCCACACGGATAAAGAATACCGAATCGCCGGTCACTACGTGCGTAGCAAAATCGTATACTCCCCAACCGAGGTCGAAGGCATTGGTGGTGTTGTTAGTCCGGTTCAATGCACCGAAATCCCAACTCGTATCACTGTTGAACAGCTCGTAGGCCGGGTTATTGACCACACCGGTTGTGTCGGAACTTGTCATAGACGACCACTGTGCGGCCGATTTGTTGGCCTTCCATACGCGGACATTGTTCTTTGAATTGATCAGGATCGATCCAGCAATTCCACGCAATTGGAAGGCCAGATCCCAATCGGTATTGATGTGTGAGTCCACATCACCATTGGCCATACTGTACCAGACCTGATGTGTATAACCGGGTTGGATACTGACCGTATCCTGGATGGACTGTGCAAGAGAGCATGTAACGGATGCCAAGCCGATGATACAGGCAGTGAACGCGGTACGGATCAGGGTATTCATATTCTAATGTGAATTGGTTTTGGTTTATATGCGTTTGTATTGAAAGGTCACTGTGCCTTTTTCACCGTTTGGACCATAAAAATCAAGCATGCGGAACTTGTAATAATACCCATCGGGGGTAAGCATGAGGTAGTACAAATCGGGGGTGATGAAATAGCGACCCACACCGAAATCATAGTATTTCCAATCGTATCCGACCACATTGGCATCGCAACTGAAATTCACATTGGAAATCTGTGAAACGGTAAAGTCGTCGAATGGTATGTACCAGGGAACCGAATCCAGCTCGAGCATAACGGCCTTGTTCCCTTTCCAGATGTTTTGGAGGACACCGTTCACCGGATAAAACCGATACGGGCTTGTAAGCGGCTCATCGAAATACACATGCGTGTAGCGGGTGAACACAAAATCCCATGCATCACGGGGTGGTGCGATATTCAATTGTGTACCGCCGGAACTGAAACTGAAATACATCAAGGCATACGCCGGATCTTTCTGGATGGTACAAACAGCATCGGCGGTGCCGTCGAGGCGTGCATGGCGTATGGTGTATGCTGTGGGTGAATGTGAAATCACCTGCAACTTGCGGTACCGGTCACTGCCGCTGAAATCGATACGCCCGCGATCGATGATGAACACCTCGCTCATGCCATTGGTAGAGAGTGCCAGGGGTTCCCACCATTTACCGAGGGCCAGGCTGTCGGTTTGCAGGTGCTCGGCGTCGATTTTCCAGTTGACACCGGTCGAGTCGGCCAGATTGAAATCGAAGCATGCAGTGCGGCCTGCGAACATGAGCTTGGCGCTATTGAGATAAATGCGGTATCCACCTGCATCCGCTTCGAATGTAAGATCGTGACTTCGGGAGGGCGCTGACGTTATCGTTCCCGTCGATAAGGAAACAAATACCTGCCGGTCATAATCACTGCCCATCACGGCTACAGCCTGGCTCAGATCGCCCGGCGGAGGGAGCTGAATGGCCGTATCTTCCTTCTGACAGGATATGAGTGCCGTCATCATCAACGCAAACAGATAGTGCAGGATCCGCTTCACAGGCTTAGACTGAGTTGGGTGAAGAAACTGGCGCCGGTAGCCACTGTGGATGCAGTACCGGAGGAAGCACCGGTATGGAATCCTCCCGTGGTGATGGCATTGATGGTTGTGACATCGAGCAGATTACGACCCCCGATCGTCAGCCGCACTTTTTCTTTCCAAAGAGGTTGTGTAATGCTTAAATCCAGGAGCGTGAAGGACTGGTTGTCGAAACGGCCCAGGGATCCATCGTTCAGTACGGTGAATACAGGCTGACTACCGTTGAACTTCATGAAGGCGGAAAGGGTTGTACCATGCTTCAACCAGCGGTATTCGGCTGTGGCGGTATGTTCGAACCAGGTCGCCTCCGGAACAGCAATCCCGTTCAATGGCGCTTCAACACCTGAAAAAGACACGCCATAGGATACACTGAAGTGGTCGTGCGACCAACGGCTGCGCAGTTCCGCACCACGGGCCGTGAACTGATCCAGGTTCAGGTAAGTGTACAGGGTGCTGTTGGGCGCACTTTGTACCAGGACGATGCGGTCGCTGATGGCGTTGAGGTAAACGCTAGGCTCGATACTGAACACAGAACGTCGGAATGATAAACGCCAATCGGCTCCCGCCTGCATCTGCAGGGATTGCTCGGCATCGAGATTGGGATTGCCACGGATGTTGTGCAAACCGTTGTCGACAAAAAAGAGGTATTGTTCCTTGAGGGCGGGAGCACGATACCCGCTACTGACGGAAGCGCGGAATACGAGCCGTGGACTTGCCGTGAATTTGAAGTGTAGACCCGGCACAACCGGTGCGTTGAAGAGACTATTGTAAATGAAGCGCACAGAGGGCCTCACGAGCACAGCGGGGCTCAGAAGCAGATCTGCGCTGGCGAATAGTCCCGCCTCGGTCATGGCGCGGTTTCCTCCATCGATGCGTCGACCCTCGCCCGACTCATGGTTCATATCGGTACCCAATAACAAGGTTCTGCGTTTATCGGCCGAGGACAAGGTCCAGGTACCGCGGAAAAACTCAGCAGCAAATGCTGTGGTATCATCATCATCAACATCCGATGTGAGCTGTTCCTGCAAAAAGACCAAATCCTTCCGGTAGGTGTTGCGGATATACCGGTATCGGGTAGCCGAAAAAACGGCCTGAACCTGGGAGTTCGGACTGAACTGCTTTTCGGTACCAAGTTGCAAACTGCCGCGCCGGGTACGGTACACCTGGTCGGTAGCATAGGCGGTGTAAGGAGTGACCAGGGGCTCGGAGCGTTCGAACACCTGCTCCGAAAAACCTGTAAACTGCAGGTGGGTCCTGAATCCGTGAATGGTGCGGGCAAGGCGTAAATTGGCATTGTACTGCTCGCGCGGATTCCACAGAAAAGACCGTTGTGCGGAAACACCAGGAGGGTTCCATCCGTCGAAAAAGTTACGCCCGAACTGCAGCATCGCATCGCTACGGGCCGAACTCCAGGAGGCACGCGCATCGGCATTGTAATGACCGATGCTTTCGTAAAACAGGGTTGCTCCTGCGCTCCGGGTACCGGCTTCCGGTTTGCGCGTGATCAGGTTCACGACCCCGCCCAGTGCATCGGTGCCGTACAGGACCGATTGCGGACCGCGCACTACTTCCATACGCTCGATGGCATTGAGGTTGAGTTGGCTCAAGTCGATATTGCCATTCATCCGTCCCACAACGGGAACTCCGTCGAGCATGATTTTGACGTGCTCCCCACCGGTACCCTGGAGGCTCAGGCTGGTCCCCAAGGCAGGATCAAAACCGACACGCATATTCAATTCGCGCGACAAAACATCGTTCACGCTGATGGCACCGCGGCGGGCGAAGGATTCGGAGCGGATTACATCCACTTTTACTACCGCATCGCGCTGCAAAGTCGGCAAGAGGTTGGCCGTAACCGCCACGTCGTCGAGTTGTCGCACCCGCGAATTCAATTTCAGTGCATGTTGCTCTCCCGGCTGACGCAGGGTGTCGACAATTGCTTCAAACGATACATGCGAAACGCTGGCGACCACAGGAAGTGAAAGACCCTTTGGTGCGGGAGCCTGCCCCTTGTTATCGCTCAACACCCAGGCTTGACCAGAGTTAGCCAGCGACCTGAAGGTCACGACCGCTGCTTCCACCGGCCGTCCTTCAGCGTTGAGCAAACGCAACGACTGCGCCTTGGCGGAACAGCCGGTCAGGATCAGCAGGATTGGCAACAGGTGTGATTTCATGCGCTCGGGCGGCAAAAATACCGGGGCACAGAGGGCCTCAGCGGAGGTGTATGCCTGAGGAATGTCAACATAAAGGCTTTCTGACAGAGTACTGACAGAGCCGGCACACATACCCATGCACTGGAGCCGGAACAACGAGTTTTTCGCCTTTGCCTGTTGATTTCCTGTGCATGAGGAGCCAAAATAGCCGCAATAAATCACGCAACTTCGTGTTTGTATTTTATCCGCATCATTCCCATGCCCTCACTGCCCGGTTATCAGGATCTCATTCACGCCACCAAGGCGCTTCAGGAACGCTTAAACGCCTGTGCCGAGTCGGGGGCTTACCCTTCCCTACTCGAGCGCGACCTCATGCGTGAACAATTGAGGCACCTGTACTTGCTGCTGGATGAATTACCCGTTGCCAGAACCCATGAACCCCGGTTGCAGGTTCGGGCGGAAGCCACCCAGCCCGAGGCATTGGAATCGGCAGTGATGGAGCGGACGGCGGCCACGACCATTCGCATGGACATGCCAGAACAGAATCAATCAGCTGTACAAGCGGAGGTCCGGGAGGTTGAAATCCTCATCGAACACATCTCACCCGAGCCTGAGGCCAGCAGCGATGAACCCGGCTTCTCGGCCAGCGATCCGATGCCGGGCATGCGGGCCATTGCGATGGAGCAGGCGGGCGAAAACCCGACCGAGGAACACTCGCTTTCGACCTGGGCCGATCGCTTTCATGCGGAGGAATCGCTCGGTGAAAAAATCCTGAAAGAACATCCGGCACGTACCTTGTCCGACAGCCTGCGTGATCGAACCCTGTCCGATTTGCATCAGTCGATCGGCGTAAATGAACGCTTCAGCTTCATCAACGGCTTGTTCAAAGGCGATCAGCTCAAGTACTTTGGTGCCATCGATGAGCTCAATGCCTGCACCTCCGTGGAAGCCGCCATGCAGTACATCCAGCAGGACATGCGTGCGGCCATGGGTTGGAAAAAAGATCCACCGGCACTGGCCGATTTCGTGGACCTGGTACGCCGCCGTTTTCACGATTGAGGTGTCGGGAAGGTCGATCCTCCTGTTTCTTTTGCTGACCTGCAACAGCGTGCTGGCGCAGGATAGTTTGCGCGTACGCTCAAGGTTGGATGCACTGTGCTCCGATCGCATGGCGGGGAGGGGTTATGTGGCGGGTGGCGATCGCAAAGCGGCCCGGTACATTCGCAAGGCCTACCAACAAGCCGGATTGAGCACCTTGCCGGGCCATACCTGGTTCCAGGCCTTTCATTTTCCGGTGAATAGTTTTCCGGGTCCGGTAACGCTAAAGGTGGATGGAAAGGCACTCGTGCCGGGCCGCGATTTCCTGGTTTCACCGGCATCGCCTTCAATTCGGGGTACGTACACATTGCGGAACGCAGCCGAAACGCCAGCGCTTCGGGACAGCGTTGATATAGCGGGGCGTTGGATGCTTTTTGACACCACCGGCACCGGCATTTCCTATTCTCGGAAGCAAGCGGATTCGGTGCGCAACAGTGTAAATGCAGCCGGCATTCTTTGGACAACCGGTGCCAAGCTCACCTGGAGCGTGAGCCAAAAACAGGAACGACTTCCCGAAATTGTCGTTGTTGATTCAGTTTTCCCACACAACCCATCAACAATCGAGGTTCGCATCCGAAGCCGGTTCAAAAAACACCACAAGGCCCGCAACGTGATCGGCTACCTGCCCGGGACCGGCCACACCGATTCGGCCTTGTTCATCACGGCGCACTACGACCACCTGGGCCGGATGGGGCGCCAAGCGGTTTTTCGCGGAGCGAACGACAATGCGAGCGGATTAAGCA
>JBJTJB010000398.1:0-1555 GCA_046095245.1 Bacteroidota bacterium
TCAGGAATGAGGGGATTGATGGCTAAGCCTCAGAAATCCGGTGCTACATCCCAAGAGATTATCGAGAACCCAATCCTTTCAAACTTTAAAGAAGGTCTTTCGATCCTCGAGTACTTCATTTCTACCCACGGTGCCCGTAAGGGTCTTGCCGATACCGCTCTGAAAACCGCTGACGCAGGTTACCTGACCCGTCGTTTGGTTGACGTTGCGCAGGATGTCATCATCACCGACAGTGACTGCGGAACATTGCGCGGACTGCAAATGACTGCCCTGAAAAACCAGGAAGACGTTGTTGAAAGCCTGTTCGACCGTATTCTGGGTCGGGTGTCTGTACACAACGTGATTCACCCGCAAACGGGCGAAATCATGGTCACTTCCGGTTCGGAAATCACGGAAGACGTAGCACGCTTGATCGAGGAGTCTCCGATTGAGATGGTTGAGATCCGCTCCGTACTGACCTGCGAATCGAAGAAGGGTGTTTGCGGCCTGTGTTATGGCCGTAACCTCGCAACCGGACGAATGGTGCAGAAGGGTGAAGCGGTAGGTGTTATTGCCGCACAATCCATCGGTGAACCTGGAACACAGCTTACCCTCCGTACCTTCCACGTAGGTGGCGTGGCGATGAAGGGTGCTACCGAATCACAGATTGCAGCCAAGTTTGCCGGTATCGTTGAATTCGATGAAGTACGCTGCATTCCTTCGGGCAAGAGTGGTGAAAACTACGAAGTGGTCATCGGTCGCTCGGGTGAAATGCGAATCATCGACGAGAACACCCGTGCGGTGCTGACCTCCGGTATCGTTCCCTACGGTTCGCATCTTTTCGTGAAAGACGGACAGAAGGTCGACAAAGGTCAGCTCATCTGCGAATGGGATCCGTTCAACGCAGTGATCATCTCGGAATTCGGTGGTAAGATCGGTTTCGAACATATCGAAGAAGGCGTTACGTTCAAGGAAGAATCGGACGAACAGACCGGCTTCAAAGAGAAAGTCGTTATCGATAGCCGCGACAAGACCAAGATTCCGGTCATCCGAATCCTTAGCGGCAAGGAAACCCTGAAAGCATACAACATTCCCGTAGGCGCTCACATCGTTGTGAATGAAGGCGACAAGATGGAACCCGGTACCATCCTGGTGAAAATCCCCCGCCAGCTTGGACGTACGGGCGATATCACCGGTGGTCTGCCCCGCGTTACTGAACTTTTCGAAGCACGTAACCCGAGCAATCCGGCCGTTGTGTCAGAAATCGACGGTGTGGTCAGCTACGGTGGTGTGAAACGCGGTAACCGCGAAATCGTCATCACTGCCCGCGACGGGGAAATCAAGAAATACCTCGTGCCGCTGAGCAAGCACATCCTGGTACAGGACGGAGACTTCATCCGTGCCGGACATGCGCTCTCCGACGGAGCCATTACGCCGAGTGATATCCTCGCCATCAAAGGACCGACGGCGGTACAGGAGTACCTCGTGAATGAAATCCAGGAAGTTTATCGACTTCAGGGTGTGAAGATCAACGACAAGCATTTCGAGACCATTGTACGTCAGATGATGCGTAAGG
>JBJTJB010000399.1:0-1902 GCA_046095245.1 Bacteroidota bacterium
TTGCTGTAACTGCGTGGCCCAGCCAATCATCCTTGGGCTCCTGCTTGGCGGAGGTCAGGATTTCTACCTGGTCGCCGGAGCGTAGCACATGGCTCAGCGCAACCAGGCGGTGGTTGATTTTGGCACCGATGCAGCGGGAACCGATGTCGCTATGGATCTCGTAGGCAAAATCGAGGACCGTACTGCTGGCGGGAAGGGTGCGGATATCACCGGTCGGGGTGAAAACGAAAATCTCATCCGAAAACAGGTTAAGCTTGAAATCATCCATGAAATCCAAGGCATTGGATTCCGGATTCTCGAGCAACTCGCGGATACGGCCTATCCACTCATCGAGTGCACTCTCCTGATTGGATTCTTTGTATTTCCAGTGCGCAGCGTAGCCTTTTTCGGCAATCTCATCCATCCTGCGGGTCCTGATCTGAACCTCTACCCATTTCCCCTCGCGGCTCATCACGGTGGTATGAAGCGACTCATACCCGTTTGCCTTGGGAGTGGAAATCCAGTCGCGCAGCCGGTCGGGATTGGGCGTAAAGTGGTCGGTAACGATGGAGTAGACTTTCCAGCAATCGGCCTTTTCGCGCTCGTAAGGTGTATCAATGATGATCCGGATGGCGAACAGGTCATATACCTCCTCGAAGGTGACCTGCTGCTTCTTCATTTTGATCCAAATGGAATTGATGGACTTCGGTCTTCCCTTGACCTCATAGGCAAACCCCTCCTGGTCGAGCTCTTCGCGCAGGGGCCGGGTAAACTCCTGGATGAACTTTTCCCGGTCGCGCTTGCTTTGCTGGAGCTTGGTCGCGATGGTCCTGAACACATCCGGTTCCGTGTACTTCAACGCCAGATCATCGAGCTCTGTTTTTATGGTATACAACACGAGCCTGTGCGCCAGCGGTTGATAGAGATAGGCAGTTTCGGAGGCGATTTTCAGCTGCTTGTACTTCTCCATCGAGCCCAGTGTCCGCATGTTGTGCAAGCGATCCGCAATCTTGATCAGGATCACACGGACATCGTCGCTGAGGGTCAGGAGCATTTTCCTGAAATTCTCGGCCTGCAGTGAAGACTTGTGATCGAATACCCCAGAGATCTTGGTAAGTCCGTCCACAATACCCGCCACCTTGGGGTTAAAAAGCCGCTCCAGGTCGTCGAGGGTGTAATGCGTATCCTCTACAACATCGTGCAGCAGTGCGCAAACAATCGAAATCCCGCCGAGCCCGATTTCCTGAGCTACAATGGTGGCTACAGCGATGGGATGAAAAATATAAGGCTCACCGGTTTTACGGCGCATATCCTTGTGCGCCTCGAGAGCAAGGTCGAAGGCTTTGCGAATCAGCTTCCGTTCACCTTTCTCGATGTTGGGCTTGCAGGCCTTCAACAAGGCCCGATAGCGTTTGAGAATCTCTTGCTTCTCGGCTTCGGGATCAAGCACGATCGGCATTTCACTGGTATCGGCTTTCAGAAGGTCCTGCTCGTTGTTCGACATCATTTCAAAGATACGGCAGCAGCCACCTGTATTTGATTGAAATACTCCGGAAAATCCACAGCCCTGGTGTGAAAAACAAAACAGGCGAACCTAGGTAGATCCGCCTGTCGAATTGGAATATTCTAAATCAATTGACCATCACCGGCATCACCAGCATGAGCAGGTCTGAATTGGGATCGGCCTCGGTCTTGGGCGGACTTAGCAGCCCTGCGCGGTTGGGGAGCGAAAGTTCAACCACCACATGCTCACTCTGGAGGTTGTTCAACATATCCTGCATGAAGCGCGCATTGAAAGCGATTTCAATGTCTTTGCCATCGTAGGTGCAATTCAGTCGCTCGTTGGCATCGTTTCCGAAATCCACATCTTCTGCAGAAATATCAACCTGACTACCGGCAATTTTGAACTTCACCTGGTGAGTG
>JBJTJB010000400.1:0-4648 GCA_046095245.1 Bacteroidota bacterium
GTTCCGGTTTTTCCGGTCCGCACTCACCCCTAAAACAACCAATCACATGAAAAAGCTCATCATCACCCTCGTATGGCTGTTGTCAATCACCAGCGCATTTGCCACCGAGAAATCTGTCAAATCAAGCATCCAACGCGTTACCGTATTTACACAGGGCGCCCAGGTTTTCCGCAGCTCCACGGTATCGGTGGGAGCTGGAATTACCCATCTGGTGTTTACCGGAATCACTTCCGGGGTCAATGTGCAAAGCATACAGGCAGGCGGTAAGGGTGCATTCATTGTCACCGATGTAAAACACCGCATCAAATATCCCGAGCCTGCTGCAGTGCCTCCGGTTCCAAAGGAAATCACCATGGCCATCCGGCAACTGGAGGACTCCTTGTCCGAACTGAACTTCAAGCGTGAGGATATACAGGAGCGCTTGTCGGCTTTTCATCTTGAGAAGGATATGATTCTGAAAAACAAACTCGCCCGGGGGGAAGGGAAGAGTGATTCACTCGCAATCCTGATCGGAGCCATGGATTTTTTCCACCAGCGGCTTGGTGAATTAAACAACCTCATCGGAAAAGCGAAACGCGACCAGTTCAGGAATGCCAATGCCATTGAGGCTGTGGACAACCGATTGCAGGAGTTGCGTGCATACCGGCAAGAAACGGCGCCCGAAAAACCGTATCAGGCCGAAAACCAGGTGGTGGTAACCATCAGTTGTGAAGCACCTGCCACCGGAGTCGTAGAACTGAGCTATCTGGTCCCAGGAGCCGGTTGGACTCCATCCTACGATCTTCGGGCATCGAATACCTCAGAGCCGGTCAAGATCGTGTACAAGGCCAATGTATATCAGAATACAGGTGAAGACTGGAATAATGTACGGTTAAAGCTGAGCACATCGAATCCGAACCGAAGCCATATCAAACCTGAGCTTCCCATTTGGTATATCAATTACTTTACAGCACAACGCCGAACCATGGCTAACGTAGCTTCAGTCGCCCGCGCTGAAGCGCGTGAGGGCCTGGCAAGCGGTAAAGATGATAGTGACGCCAAAATGCTTAGTGAACTAACACCGGCCCAATCCTCTGCCAATTACGCACAGCTGGTAGAGACCATGGCCAATGTAGAATTCGACATTAAACTCGATTACGATATTCCCTCCGATGGAAACACACACATGGTTGCGGTGAAGTCGGAGAGTTTGCCGGCCACCTATTTGCATTACCTCGTGCCCAAACTGGAAACCGAAGCCTTTCTGATTGCACGTGTCACGGGATGGGAAAACCTCAATCTGCTTCCCGGAAATGCCAACCTCTTTTACGACGGCACATATGTCGGACAAACGGTCGTTAACCCCAATGTGTTGGCCGATACGCTCGACCTGGCCATGGGTCGCGACCAGGCCATCACCGTAAAACGCAGCCGCCTGAAGGACAAGGAAAACAACAAACTGCTGGGTTCTGAAATTGTCCGCACGATTGCCTACGAGCTGCGCATCAAGAACAACAAGAGCAAGTCGATCAATCTTGTGATGGAAGACCAGATTCCGATATCGGCCAACAAAGACATCAAAGTCGAACTAAAGGATGCAGGCAAGGGCGATTACAATGCCGGCACCGGCGGTTTGAGGTGGGAGTACAAACTGGATTCACTGAATTCGAAATCCATCAAGTTCGCCTACGAAGTGACCCACAACAAAGACATGCCCTTGAGTATGTATTGAGCTGTTGATTGAGACGAGGATAAAAGCCGCCCGGGAGTAGCGCCAGGCGGCTTTTTGATTTTGGTTCATCATCCCCCTAAAAATGCCACGAAACGTATCATCGGTTTACAACAAACTCGACGATGTATATCATTCCTATCCACAATCATTCCTTGAACCCTTTCGTTTGTTTCCTGAGTTATTCGAATCAGTGACGCACAGTAACTCATCGGGATTATAAATCCGCATTGTTCGAAATCACGGATGGAACCTCGTACCATTCAGCTTCAGTATTCATTTTATTCAGGATCATCGACATGTATTCCCCATGCTTCTTTATCCGCTCAAGGTCTTCTTGAATACGGTCTGCGTATTCCTTTCTTTCTTCTTTATTCTTGGCCTTATTCAACTCTTGCAAAAGCTCATCTGCAATGCCTGCAAATCCGATAATTAAATTAGCAGGTTCTAATAACTTCATCGATACCGCTTTTGTCATACCGGTCAGTACGGCAAATTTTTCCCGGCTCTGGTTTATTTCCAGTTGTTTTTTCAGATTCAACTCATCCCTCATCCGCTCGAACTCCGTTATGTTCCGTGCGGTAGCGTAAATGGTCTGCGTCGGTTTATGCGGAATGGCATTCCAGCTAAGTTTGATGTAGTGTCCGTCTTTGCAACGATAACGATTATGGAAGAAAGCCACTGACTTATCGTCCATAACTAAATTTTGCATCGCTTGTTCTGTTTTCTTTTTATCCTCCGGATGAACTAAATCCATAAAGGGGACAGAAAGCAATTCCTCTTCCGAATAGCCCAACTCTAAAATGAAGGAACGACTCACTCTTCTGAAGTATCCTTCCATTGTAGCCTCACACAGCAAATCCGGGCTGAGAAAGAAGAAATTATCCATCTCGATAATTTTCTTCTCCAACTTATGCCGATCCCTATTGTGATTGATATGATCCATCACACTATACGACAGGGTCATCAGCAACTCCCGCTGTATGTCGGATAGGCCTTTGGGCTCGCGGCCGATCACGCATAGGGCGCCCAGTTTTTCTCCATTTCTTGCCACCAGCGGCACGCCTGCATAGAATCGTATGTGTGGTTCCGACGTGACCAATGGATTTAGCTTGAACCGCTTATCGCTTCTGGCATCATTTACTTCAAATACATTGTCCTGCAGAATCGTATGATTACAAAATGCAATAGACCGTTCGGTCCCCTTTACATCCAGGCCGTGAATGGCTTTGAACAATTGCCTTTGTTGATCCAGAACAGATACCGCGGCAATTGGAACCTCGCATATTTTCGATGCCAGGGAAACAATGTCGTTCAAAATAGGATTGGTATTTTCATCCGTAAGTTCAGGATATTCCTTCAATGTTTTAAGACGTATAGCCTCAACGTCATGCTCATGGGAAGTCACAAACGATTTCATAGGTATCGATTTTAGTACTACGCAAGATTGTAATCATCCTGCGTTGTACCAACTGACACAAATCATGTCTGTATATGATTTAAAGGCCCAAAAACAAACATGCGGGCATATTCCAGCCCCAGGGCCAATGGGATTTAAGGCGACAGTCTAATAGTACACCAGGTATCACTCCATATAAAAACGAATAAACCATGAGAGGCACCAATTTTAAACCTCTAGCTAAAGACCCTATCGCTCATCTCATCCGGTGACTTCGAATAGCGTAACACACTATTTAGAGCGGCTACAACGACCCTTTCAAATCCTTCATCTCCGCCTCCATTTTCTCGATGCGTTTCAGGACACGGTCCTTGGCCCAGTATTCTTCGGGGAGTTCGGCGCTGATGTAATTGCAGAACTTCCAGGCTTCGCGTATATCCGTGGCCGGTACCTCGTAGGGTTCGTATGACGGATTCAGGGACTTCAGCAGCAGGTTCTTCTTCTTGCGGATCTGGTTGTAGGCCACTTTGAACACCACGCCATCTTCCTGGGTGAGCAGCACATAGGCGCTTCCGTCCTTGATGTCGTAGAAATTCTCGACATACTCTCCTATGACCCAGCTCTTATCGGGTATGGGAAGCATGGAGTCGCCCGTGATCTGGAACATGCGGTACTTCCGTTCGTTGAACAGGATGGGCAGTTGGAAGGTGGGTAGCTTCTTGATGAATTCGGGGTCGGCGAACCCGTTCTTGTAGCCGGCCTTCGCCTTGATGGGCACCACCTCGATGTTCTCCTTGTTGCTGCTGTCGACTGTAGTAGCCAGTACACGCAGGCGGGCACCGGTGACGAACACATCGTGCCCGCGTTCCAGTTCCGAGAGCTGGAATTCGCTCAGTTTCTGCAAATCGAGTTTTACGAGCGTATCGATACTGACCCGGAAATACTTCGAGAAGGACAGAAGCATCTCGAGGGTCGGGTTCTGTACGCTGCCGTTCTCGTAGCTGTTGAGGGTGGAGCGGCTGATGCCGAGTTCCCCGGCGACGTGGTCCTGCGTGAGCTTGCGGCGCTGGCGGAGGAGTTTGATGTTGGCGTTGAATGTCATGGTGTTTTTTTTAACTCTTTACCTTAACCGCAAAGACCGCAATTCGCCGATGGCGAAGGCGCAATGAGCGCAAAGGCGTGTAATTATATGCCGTTTACCAGTCTTTTGATCCCTTCCTTTAATTGTGCTGTGTTGAAATTGATCAGAATACCAAGTTTACATCCGGATAATCGCAAATAGGTAAGGACTTGTGCTTTATGCACATCGGTAATTGAATCGACAGACTTGACTTCTATGATTACTTTATCTTCCACAATTATATCTGTTCGATAACCCAATTCCATTTTTACCTCTTCGAAGATAAGCGGCAATCCTTGCTGTCGTCGAATACGAATTCCCTGTTTAGCCAGTGTATACGAAAGACATTCTTCGTAAGCACTCTCCAACAAGCCCGGGCCAAGCGATTTGTGTACATGGTATGCTGCGTTAAGAATGAGCT
>JBJTJB010000401.1:0-4581 GCA_046095245.1 Bacteroidota bacterium
GTGCGATCGGACGCGCTTTTCCCCGCTTTCCGTTTTTAGGGGTCCCGACTTTTCTGGTTGCTCACTATTCGCCGGCCAACGGCGCGGCGGTAGGTGTAGGCCGTGCGGTCGTAATACTTTCCGATGAGCCGTCTGCCGGTACTGCTGCTGTCGGTGCAGGCTGCAGTGCATGACCCCAGGGTCTCGAGCGCTGCAGAAAGTTTCCGGTCGAGGGCCAGGCGTATGGTTTGCTGCAATTGAAGTTGTTCCAGCGAAGAGGCTGCGCAAATGTCGCGGTCGGCATCACTCAGGTAGTATTCCGGAGCATAAGGGATCAGTACCAGGGAAGCACGCAGCAAGCTGTCCGACTGGGCAAGGACTCCAAGCGGACCCAGCAGGAGGATCAGTAGCGCAAGAAAACAATTTCCGATTGAAAAAATGCGCATGCTGTGGATCTAGTTTAGGACGTGTTTCCAGATGTCGTTGCCGACGGCAAATACCATCAGTGAAAGTAATATCACCATTCCGACCACCTGGGCACGTTCCATGACCTTGTCGCTGAACTTGACACCGATAACGCTTTCAATCAACAGAAAAATAACGTGTCCGCCATCGAGCGCAGGAATGGGCAGCATATTCATGAAAGCAAGTACCATCGACAAGAGGCCTGTGATCGCCCAGAAACGTCCCCAATCCCACACGCCGCCATAAATGGTGGCAATGCCGATGGGTCCTTGAACCGAGTCGCTGGCTTTTTCTTCCCCGGTGAAGATTTTACTCAAGCCTTTTACGTTTGACACCAGGGCTTCCATGGCATCGGATGTTCCGAATGCCAGCGCACTTGCAAACGTGTACGGCTGCATGGCGTATCCGTCGCGGTTCACCGGTTGGGCATCGTAGGCGATACCGATACTGCCTTCGTCCGATACACGGACTTTCATGTCCAAGGACTTTCCATCGCGCTCAAGGCTGAGAGAAACGTCCTTGCCTTTCAGGTTACTGACAGTGCTGGGCAGATCATCACCCGATAGCAATTCGCGTCCTTCTATACCGGTGATGATATCGCCGGCACGCAATCCGGCCTGGGCGGCGGGTTTTCCTTCGGTTACCTTGCCAACGGCATAGTGCAGGGGGCCATAGCCGATGAAGCTCCAGCGCCCGGCAGCAGAAGCCTTGCGGTAGAAGTTGTCCGGAACCTCAACCTCCAGTGTCTGCTCGTTTCGCAACACCGATAAACGTGCTCCGAACAAAACGCGGGTCGATAAAAGGTCTTCGAATCGCTCTACCGATTGGCCATCAACCGCAGTGATGCGATCTCCGTTCTGCAGTCCGATATCGCGTCCAAGGCTGTAGGCATAAATGCCCTTGCCCTGATTTACATTTTCAATGGGCAGGTATTCTTCCTTGAATTGGAGGAGTGTGAACGTGTAAATAGCCACACCCAGGATGGCGTTCATGGTCACACCGGCAATCATGACAATCAGACGCTGCCAGGCCGGCTTTGCGCGAAACTCCCAGGATTGTGGCTCTGTCGCCATTTGGGCCGTGTCGAGGCTTTCATCGATCATCCCGGCGATTTTGACATAACCACCGAGTGGGAGCCAGCCGATGCCGTATTCGGTTTCGCCGCGTTTGAAACTGAACAGTTTCACGCCCCAGGCATCGAAGAAAAGATAAAATTTCTCCACCTTGATCCCGAAGGCACGTGCGGCCAGAAAGTGGCCGAGTTCATGAAGGGTAACGAGTATGGAGAGGCCCAGGATTAACTGGGCGGCCATGATCAGTGCTTGCATACGCTCAAAGAAACGCCCAATCGGTTGGCGGTTCCCGACAAAGGTATGAAATTGAGTAGGGGGAGTTCAAGCCCAATCAGACCCGCGCGTCCACAACGGGCAGCAGGCCTTCGGCGATGCGTCGGGCCATGCGGTCGCTTTCGAGGTAAACGTCCAGTTGGGCACGCCCATCGAAGTCCACCTGATCCATCACCCGCTCAATCAATTCTGCAATCTGCAGGTAGCCGATGCGGTCTGCAAGAAAAGCGGCAACGGCGACTTCATTGGCGGCGTTCATCACACAGGGTACATTTCCGCCCAGCTCCATGGCCCTGCGGGCTAGGGGAAGGCAGCGGAAGGTCTCCTCATCAGGACCTTCGAAGGTGAGGCTGGGATACCGCGAAAAGTCAAAGCGCGGAAAATCAGAATCGATGCGGTCGGGATATGCGATGGCATATTGGATGGGCAATTTCATGTCGGGAAGACCCATTTGCGCCTTCATGCTTCCATCGCGGAACTGCACAATGCTGTGGATGATCGATTGCGGATGTACCACCACTTCGATTTGCGATGGGTCGAGTTCGAACAGCCATTTCGCCTCAATCATTTCGAGTCCCTTGTTCATGAGGGTGCTGGAATCGATGGTGATTTTAGCGCCCATGCTCCAATTGGGGTGTCGAAGTGCCTGCTCTCGCGTAATGGATTCCAGTTCCTCCCGTTTCCTACCCCGGAAGGGACCGCCCGATGCGGTCAGGATGATCTTTTCGATCGGATTGTGCATCTCTCCGGCCAAACACTGGAAGATGGCCGAATGCTCGCTGTCGACCGGGTAAATGGGCACGCGCTGTTCAAGAGCCATGCGGGTGACCAAATCGCCCGCTACCACCAGCGTTTCCTTGTTGGCCAATGCGATGGGTTTTCGGTGGCGGATGGCCGATAGGGTCGGCTCGAGACCGGCAAAACCCACCAGTGCTGTCAATACCAGGTCGATGCTCTCCATGCCCATCAGTTGGGTCAGGGACTCGATACCGCCATACACTTTGATATCGGTATCTGCCAGCGCTTCTTTGACTAGCCCGGTTTTGCTGGTGTCACAAATCACCACCACATTCGGATTGAACAACCTTGCCTGTGCAATCAGCAGATCGGCGTTGCTGTTGGCACTGAGAAGTTCCACCTGGAATCGGGTCGGGTTGGCCCGAACGACATCAAGTGCCTGGGTTCCGATGGAACCGGTTGATCCGAGAATAGCGAGGCGTTTCATGAGTCGTTGAACAAAACGAAGGTAGCTAAGGTTTTCACGCCGCAGCGGGCTGGACCGTATCTTCGTTGCAGCGTATGGATTCCGCCGGTCATTATGCAGTCCTCGGTTTAGGCCCGTCCGCAACTGCGGCCGAGATCCGCAAGGCCTATCATCGATTGGCCCTCCGGCATCATCCCGATACCAATCCGAATGATGCTTCCGCAGCTGAGCGCTTCCGCCGTGTAGCCGAGGCCTACCGCATTTTATCGGACCCTGAACTTCGGGCAAGCTACGATGCGGATGCTCCGGATGTTCCTGCCCCAGCCTATTTGGTGTGTGAAGTCGATCGGATGCGTGTAAGGCAAAATGCCGGGTTGGAAGTGGTTTTTTCTTTTCCGACCGAAGGGAGGGCATTCCAGAAACCCCGGTTACCGGGCTGGGTGGTTACAGCGGGTCCGACGGTTGAACAACGCTGGTTCTCCCGGTCTGCAGGATCATCCAACCGGGAAACACGTTTACACTACACACTTGCCCCCCTGCAAAGCGGGCTCCTGAACATTCCGGCTTGCAGGGTGATGATTCGGGGCAAACTCTGTTATTCCGCTGCAGTTCAGCTGCAAGTTGATCCGGCGCAATGTGTTTTTCGTGCCGGTGATGAAGCCGGACCCAATCCTGTCCGCATCCAGTTGCATCGTATCCGTGAAATCCGCTCGGGGACTTTGCGGAAAACCCGGGTATACGACCGAACCATCCTGGTGCCAAGAGGGCGAGTGGCATCATGGTACCACCGGGTCGGTGCTATCCTGGCATGGAGCTTTCCCATGATCGGTGGCGCTTATAGTCTGGTCCATGGGGAGTCGGCGCTACTCGGGTTGCTATTGGGTGGATTCATCGCTGTACCGACCATTCGTTCCATGTACGCCCTGGTAGGAGTGAAGCCTCTACGCATCACGGCCATGCAGGATGAAGAGGTAAGGCAATGCTTATCGGAAGGGTACGAGTCCGGTCTTATGCCTCCGCTATCGCGCAGGCTGTCGAAGCTGATGGACTATTTACGGCTTTGGCTCAGTTGAGGAGGCCTTGCGTGTTACTGCCGAAAATGCAGATACTGTTTCATACGCCGTGGTGATCAGGTAAAACAACAAAATGCAAAGCGCCACACCAATGACTTGCGCAGGCTTCACGAATCCTACAACGGTGATGATCATCGTGTAGAGAAACAATTTCGCAGAGGTTGCACCCATGAAGAAACGGATGTACGATTTCGCCTCTTTCATTCGGGAATGCAAACCGTGGAGGATGAACAAGGTGATACCGCCGGTCAGCATAGGAATCCACACGAACCCGGAGTAATACCAGGAGGCTGGTAAAATCCCTTCAAGTGCTGCGTATGCCAACGAACCCAGGAGTAAGAGTAAGGAAAGCCGTATCAGGGTTGCGCGCAAAACATCAGGGTTTGGTCAATGAACGGACCAGATAAATCAGAGAGCCCGTCACAGAGAGGATTGCAAGAAGCAACGTGAATGAGGGGAAGCCGGGCGAGAATCTTTCGTCAAGCCAGGTACCGGCCCAGGTCATCAACAAGAT
>JBJTJB010000402.1:0-1609 GCA_046095245.1 Bacteroidota bacterium
GTGCTGGGCATTGATGCACTTCATTCGTTGGTTGATTATTTCGTAGTCAATGTCAGTTCACCAAACACCCCCGGCCTGAGGGCACTACAAGAACGTGAGCCTCTTACGGCCTTGCTCACCGGAATCATGGAACGTAACAGACTACTGGGAGCAAAACCGGTACTGCTGAAAATCGCTCCCGATATGGAAGAGGGGCAATTGGCCGATATTGTCGATATTGTTCGTCAAACGGGTCTTCAGGGAATTATTGCCACAAACACCACCGTTGAGCGTAAAGGTCTCTCCTCGCCACAGCACCTACAATCCGAAACAGGAGGACTGAGCGGAAGACCGCTAACCGACAAGAGTACGGCAGTTATTCGGATGTTGCGCAGGATGGCGGGGCCTGAAATGGTCATTATCGGTGTAGGAGGAATTTTTAATGCGGCAGATGCCCGTCAAAAAATCGAGGCTGGTGCCAACCTGGTACAGGTGTATACGGGTTTCATTTATGAGGGTCCGGGAATTGTCAAAAATATAAACAATGGATTGCATTGATTTATACTATATTATAAATTTTAACTAAACTATTTATTTAAATATAGAACAGGCTAATGACAAGCCTGATTTGAGGAGCATTTGTGTACCTTCGCAGCCAATATAGAACCATGAAAAACACACTTCTTATCGCCCTTGCGGCCTGTACCATCACAGCCTGCACCCAACAACAAAAAGCCGAAACCGAAGAAGCGGTCACGGTTGATACGGTTTCTTCCACGGGTTCTTTCGGAATGCAAATCAACGAGGATGGTGCAATTACGATGGACTCATTGGTTACCCTGTACAATGCAGGCATGCTGCCCATGGAGGGTCTAAAGGTACAAGGAGCTATCAGCGAATGTTGCCAGAAAAAAGGATGTTGGATGAGTATCCGCCGGGAAGATGGAAAAACGATGCGTGTTTCCTTCAAAGACTACGGGTTTTTTGTACCCAAAAATGCCGGAGGCTATACCGCCATCATGCAGGGAAAAGCCTATGTGGATACGACTTCGGTTGAAGACTTGCGTCACTTTGCTGAAGACGCTGAGGTTACTGAAGACTCTTTGGCTAAAATCACCGAACCCTTGTTGGAACTCACTTTCGAAGCGGAAGGTGTAATCATCCGTTGATCCGAAGGGGCCAGGTGAATATGCTTCCCGGCACCGGATTCGAATGGGTAGAGTGCCCCCGCGATGCGATGCAGGGGATTGTCCAGTTCATCCCAACCCAGCAAAAGATCAATTACCTGAACAGCCTGCTTAAGGTGGGTTTCGATGTACTTGATTTTGGCAGTTTCGTCTCCGAAAAAGCCATTCCGCAGCTCAGGGATACGGCCGAGGTGCTCGAAAACCTGGATGAATCCGGAGACACACGGCTCTTAGCGATTGTCGCCAATCGCCGTGGAGCAGAAACGGCCTGCAGCTTCCCTCGCATTTCGTGTATCGGTTATCCGCTCTCGGTTTCAGAGACCTTTCAGCAGCGCAACACAAACTCGGGAATCGAAGCTTCGTTTCAAACTGTGGTCGAAATGGCCGAACTGGCCGATGCGCATGGAAAAGAATTGGTGATTTACCTGAGCATGGCCTTCGGA
>JBJTJB010000403.1:0-1435 GCA_046095245.1 Bacteroidota bacterium
ACTGCCAGGACTGCCGGAGTGGACGTGGCTGAGGTACAGGCATTGCTTACGATGACCGTGTAGGAGCCGGCATTGGCCGTGCTGACAGTGTTCAGGGTGTAAGTCGCACCTGTTGCTCCTGTGATGTTGGTGCCGTTGAATTGCCATTGGTAGCTGAGTGCGCTGCCACCGATGCCCGATGTAGCCACGACACTGAACGAAGCTGGTCCGCCCGAGCAAATGCTTACACCCGTAGGCTGAGTATCGATAGTCGGTGCGGTTTCAAGGAACAACACTGCATCGGCCGATGTGGTGGTGCCACAGGCTCCGGCTCCTTCAACCGAATCGAGTCCCTCGTCGTTTGCACTGAGGTTGTTCAAGGTCAATGTGGCGGAAGTGGCACCCGTGATGGGGGTTCCGTTGAACAGCCACTGGTAGGTGTATGGACCTCCACCGGAGGCAGTCACCGAAGCTGTTGCGCTTCCACCCGGACAAGCAACTCCGAATTGCGGATCTCCACCCAAGGGGATGAACACGTTGGGGTTGATGGTGAGTTGAACGGCTGAAGAAGTCACCGTTCCGCAGGGTCCACTAACAACGACGTCATAACTGCCGCTATTGGTGGCGAAGGGGTTTGCGAGGGTATAGGTGCTGCTGGTTGCACCGGCTACATTGACACCGTTGCGACGCCACTGGTAGCTGAGGGGTGCTGTACCGGTAGCCGTCACCGAAAGGGAAACAGGAATGCCCTCGCACACGGTTTGTGGCTGAGGTTGTGTGGTAATGGCTGTGGCCGGAGTTACGGTAACCGTAACGGGAGCCGAACTCGCCGTACAGTTGTTGGCGTTGGTAGCAGTAACCGTGTACGTTGTGGTGTTGGTTGGATTAGCGGTTACACTGGCGCTGGTGCTACTGCTGAGTCCCGCAGTGGGCGACCAGCTCAAACTGGTATTGGCCGGAGCCGAAGTGACAAAAATGATGTTGGCACGGTTAGCCGAAACCGCAGCTGGCGCTGTCGTAGTCAAACACTGAGTGGTAGCACCTGTTCTATAGGCCACGGTATTGGTTCCGGTGGCAGTGAATAATGCTCTACCATTCGTAGCCCCGCTCGCATTTAGGTGGCAAATATCTACAACGATATTGCTAATTCCGTCCCATACAAACTGGCTCGTGAATGTATGGGTATTTACTCCATTGACAGGGGTATAGTTGGTTGGGCCAAAAACAGGTGTCGTATTAACTGTCTGCCAGGATGCAGTAGAAAGTACCGTAGCCGTGGTGTGTCCCATACGAATGGTGTAGAAATTATGAATTGAAGTCGCGGAGTTGGAGGTCAAAGTAAATTGTAAAGCTGAAATTGCACTTCCAGCAACCAAGCCTCGTGCACTGAGTTCATTGGCAAAATATAAGTACTGAACACGTTGGGATTGACTGTTGGCTCCGTATGGGGTTGGGA
>JBJTJB010000404.1:0-2735 GCA_046095245.1 Bacteroidota bacterium
CAAAGTAACCGGGCTGCGAAGTTGAGTTGCGGCATTTGCGCTTCGCGCTAAAGCGCGATTGCGGCCTTTGCGGTTAAGCCCGGATAATAAATCAATGTTTGAGTAATTCATGAAGATGGAAAAATAGTTTTTCAGGCTGCAAATATAAACATGTTTATATTACAGTCCAACTAAATGATTGCAATGTAGTCAAAATGGATACAGCCCGCAATGTGGTCCACATGGACCTGGACAGCTTCTTCGTTTCGGTTTCCCGCCTGGAGCATCCCGCCCTCAACGGCAAGCCCGTCATTGTAGGCGGCAGCAGCGAGCGAGGGGTGGTGGCGGCCTGCAGCTACGAGGCCCGGGCCTACGGCGTGCACTCGGCCATGCCCATGCGCCTGGCGAAGCGCCTCTGCCCCGACGCCCTGGTCATCCGCGGCGATTACGACCGCTACAGCCACTACTCCGACATCGTTACCGAGATCATCCGCGAGGAGGTGCCCGTGTACGAGAAATCCTCCATCGACGAATTCTACATCGACCTGAGCGGACTCGAGCGCTTTTATGGCTGTTACAGTTTTGCCGGCAGCTTGCGCCAGCGCATCATGAGGGAGACCAGGCTACCCATCTCTTTCGGCCTCTCGCAGAACAAGACCGTGAGCAAGGTGGCTACCGGCGAGGCCAAGCCGAACGGACAACTCAAGATCGACTTCGGCACCGAGAAGCCCTTCCTGGCGCCCCTGCCTGTATCGAAGCTGCCCGGGGCCGGCGAGAAGACCAGTGCCCTCTTGCGCAGCATGGGCGTGGAGAAGATCCACACCCTGCAGGAGATGCCCGTGAAGCTGCTTCAGAAGGTGCTGGGCGAATCGGGCGTGGTGTTGTGGAAGAAGGCCAACGGCATCGACAACAGTCCCGTGGAGCCCTACAACGAGCGCAAGAGCATCAGCACCGAAGAGACCTTCGACAGCGACACCATCGACATCCCCTTCCTGAAGGCCCTGCTGGTGAAGATGGTGGAGAAACTCGCCTTCCAGCTCCGCACGGAGCAAAAACTAACGGCATGTGTTACCGTCAAGTTGCGCTACACCAACTTCGACACCCACACCATGCAGCGCCGCATCCCCTACACCTCAAACGACCACACCCTGATGGCCATCGCGCGCGAGCTCTTCGACAAGCTGTACGAGCGCCGCATGCTGGTGCGCCTGCTGGGGGTGCGCTTCAGTCACCTGGTAGGCGGAGGACACCAGGTAAACCTCTTCGAAGACAGCGAAGAGATCCTCAACCTCTACCAGGCCATGGACAAGATCCGTCTGCGCTTCGGCGATACGGCGGTGCAGCGGGCGGTCGGCGCGGGGAGGGGGAGGATGGGGAAAACATGACCCTGAAAAGGGGAGGGTTAGCAGGAAATAAACCGGATAAATTTCGTTTCAAAATCGTTAGCGGAGGGGGATTATTTTCTTCAGTAATGAAGTGTGACCATGGAGTTATCCGATCCGAAAAGCCCTCGGAATACGAGACTGTATTCGGGAATTCAAGACGGATAAGGTGTGAAACGGAAATGCGTGTACAAACGGGTATACTCGTTTATTGTTCAGCAAGCGGAAAGGGCATAAGCATCTTTGAAGGATGAATCATCCCACACCCCCTCCCGGAAATGAAGAACGAGTTGTAGAGAATCGGAAAGGCCTGGAGCAGCTACAGGCCTGGATGCAACAGCGGCGTTACAGCGCACGCACGATCCGGGTGTATTTGCAGTCATTGAACAGCTTTCTGAACTTTTTTCCGGATAAGCGCTTAGGGGATTTCAACACCCGTGACCTGATCGAATTCAACAACCGGTACATCATTCAGCGCGGACGTTCGGTGTCGTATCAAAACCAATTCATCAACGCATTACGCGTGTATTTTAGTGTGAATGGGCAGGGTAAGATCCCCCCTATAGACTTGCAGCGTCCACGACGTGAGTACCGTTTGCCATCCGTATTGAGCAAAGAGGAGGTAAAACGCCTGTTGGAATCGCTGAACAACCCGAAACACCGCGCCTTGTTGATCCTGATCTACAGCTGTGGATTACGGCGAGGTGAATTGTTGGCGCTCAAACCCGGCGACATTGATTCGAAGCGCGGGGTGGTTCTTATTCGCCAATCAAAAGGAAAAAGGGATCGCATGGTTCCATTGAGCCCCCGCGTTCTGGATTTACTGAGGGAATATTATCGACAATATAGACCGGTACACTGGCTATTCGAGGGCCAGTCCCCTGGACAACCCTACGATGAGCGCAGCGTCCAGCTGGTCATGAGATCGGCGGTTCGAAAATCGGGAATACAGAAGCCGGCGACCCTACATTGGCTACGACACAGCTATGCAACCCATTTGCTTGAATCCGGCACGGATATTCGCTACATCCAGGAGTTACTCGGACACAAGAGCAGCAAGACAACCGAAATATACACCCATGTCAGCACCCATAAAATTCAGCAAATTCAGTCGCCCTTTGACTCCTTGTGACGAATGCTTACTTTTGAAATAAGGCGAAACAAACCTACGCCTATACAGCCAATTGAGGTTGTATAGGCGAAATGGTATAGCGCCTATAAGCGAGTTATGCCTCATTGTAAAAAGACAGACAACTAAAAATGAAATTCGGTAAGACAATAAAATTATTCCTCATTGACGGAGAACCAAACGGACGAATGAGTTGTGAACTTTCCAATTGGTCTGGGAAAGCATACAAAATTCCACGAATTAAA
>JBJTJB010000405.1:0-1320 GCA_046095245.1 Bacteroidota bacterium
GATGATACGGGTAAGCATCTGAAAAAAAGATTGATGTCAAACCGGTGGATCTTAACCCCCGGTGATTTTCTGGTATTTGCTCGTATTAATCGGGTCTATGGTACTCAGTGTCTGTTTAACGGCAGATTGAACATCACCAGGGGCACCGGTAAACAAGTTGACCATCTCCTCAGATTTCGCATCGAAAAGTGTTTTCATGAAAACGGAAAGAGGTTTGTCGTTGTGTACTTTCCGCAGCTTCTCGAGGCTAGTTGAAATTTGCCGAATGGACTCGTCTCGCTTTTTCACCATCATGTCCAGGCCTTTGCGGTGGAAGTCGTAGTAAAACTGTCGAATTGGCTTGTAGATTGGATTGTTAATGTTCTCCATCAGCCAAAAGCGATTCCGTAGTCCTTCGAATGCCTTCCATCCCGGCTCCGCAGCGTTCGCACTGTTGGCAACAATGGCCTGAGCTTTGGCGAAATATGGTCCGCCCCCCATTGGAGAGTATGAATCGTAATCAAAACCGATAATCGTGTAGGCATAAAAGGCTATTACCATGACCAGGTTCGGATTGACCTGACCATCGGTGTAATCCAATGGCTGGTATTCTACATACCGGAACCTGAGATCATCATCCTTGTAATTCAACAAGGGTGAATTGTATGAAGTTCCGAAAACCGGACGCCGCGAACTAACTTGGATTGTCCCCTTGAATTCATCGCTTCCGATTCGTTCGGTGAGTTCAATTTGAATGGAACACTCGATTTTTTCTTCGGTTTTATACTTGTCACTTGTCCACCTCGTGTTGTTTATGAACTCCATAATTGAGGTCTGCAAGGTTGTGAAAATACGCCGGTCGGATGTTTGAATACGCGGAGCAATGACGCTGACCATGCAGTTCAACTCCTGCGCCTGAGAAAAGGCTGAGAGCAGAACCATCAGGATGAAAAGTGGAAAGGATTTACGCATGGCAATTGATCAAAGGTATGAAGGAATCGACGATTCGGCGAGCAGTTTCGTCCTTGCTCAACAACGGAAATTCCTCGGCTTTGTTATCCCTGAAAAGCAAGGTGACTTTGTTGGTGTCCGTTCCAAATCCCGCACCTGTATCGCGCAGTGAGTTCAATACGACCAGATCGAGGTTTTTACGTACCAGTTTCGATTTCGCATGTTCGAGTTCGTTTTCCGTTTCGAGCGCAAAGCCGACCAATACTTGTTTGGCCTGTTTCTGTTGTCCGAGCGTTGCCAGAATGTCGGTGGTAGGTTCAAGATCCAAATGGAGATCCGTACCGCTTTTCTTCAATTTCTTTTCGTGCGTATTTATCGGTCGATAGTCTG
>JBJTJB010000406.1:0-3569 GCA_046095245.1 Bacteroidota bacterium
CGGATTCGGGCAGGTTTTGTTACATCCAGAACGAAGTCTTTGCTTTCAGCGGCAATTCCGGGAGCTCAGAGGGGCCACACCTGCATTTCGAGCTGCGCGAACGATCCAGCCAAATGCCCCTGAATCCAGCAGCTTTGGGCCTAATGCCGGCGGATACCCTGTTTCCTGTTCTGAACGCAATCGGCGTATACAAGCTCCAGCAAGGTATCTACACCTTGGATACCTTGTATCGCCTGTGGAACTTGAATGACACGATACAATTGATGGTAAAAGACACTTCTTTTTACCTGGGGTTTTCGGCATTTGATCTCTCGGGCGATTCAAAGCTTGGCATACAATCCGCACGGCTGAGCACCACAAAAGCCATTGCCTTTGAGTACCGGTTGGGGCGTTTCGATTTCAACGAGACCCGATATGTCAATGCCCACGTTGATCGCCCTGTAAACGGCGATGGCGGAAATGTGATTGTTGAGCGTTTGTACCGTTTGCCCAACGATAGATCAGGTGTTTTTAAGCAAGCAGGGGAGGGGCGAATCACAGTATCCGATACCGCCCTATTGCAGATTGAGGACATGGCCGGGAACTCAATACGCACAGCCTTCACGTTCGTCCTGGGTCCATCGAAACAGCCAAAACAAGCCAACATACCAGCAGAGTTCCATATACCCTGCGATTCAGCTTTTGAATTCCGCTTAAAATCCGGAGCACGCTATGCATGGAAAGCAGATGCCTTGTACCAATCCCTCCTGGCAACAGATACCCTCAATGCAATTCGGGATGATCAAATGGTTTCGGATTGGTATCCGTTCCTGCCTGGTAGTTCCATCAACATGCACTCACCGGCCACAGCTGTATTGCCCATCAAAAAGCAGAAAGCAGCTGACAGGGGCCGACACGTATTGATCCGGTCTGATATACCCATGGGCGACATATTGGAGGCGTTGCCGGAGGTCAATGGAGAAAAAGTCCAGCCCATCGCCTCGATCCGCATGAGCGGCTGGTACGCCTGGTCGGTCGATTCGGTTGCTCCAAAAATCAGCTGGCTTCCGGCATCCTCCGATCCGGTATCCCACGTGGAATTGAGTGGACTTTCATGCAAAGACAACCTCTCCGGTATCAGCAGCTGGCGCCTTGAACAGCATGGTCGTTGGGTACTATCTGCTTTCGATGCAAAATCAGGAAATATTACCTGGACGAAGAAAGGGACCATTGACTTTCCGCAGGTGTACACCTTGAGTGTAAGTGACAAGAGCGGGAATATCAGCCGGGTTTCCTTTGTTGAATTCTAAGTTTGATGTAAATCAGTCCAACTGACCGATTTGGTCATTTTCTCCGCGACAGGGTAGGGGTAGTTTTGCTTTCGTAATCAAAACACATACACGCCATGAACACCTTAGTCAAATCCAACAACGCCAAAATCAAACCTGCCATTCTCGGGAGCCTTTTCGATCCAATCCTGAAGCGTGAATGGCCGGATTTTTTCGGACGCGATTTCATCGAAACGATACCCTCGGCAAATATTTCGGAAAACGCCGAGCACTACACCGTTGAGCTGGCTGCTCCCGGTCTGAAAAAGGAAGATTTCAAAATCAATGTCGAAGAGGATATGATTACGATTTCTTCCGAGAAGGAACATGAGAGCAAAACAGAGAAAAAGGACTATTCGCGCAGGGAATACAACTACACTTCGTTTTACAGGACGTTTGGGTTACCCGAAGGAGTAGACCAGGACAAGATAAAGGCCAAATACGCCGATGGTGTGCTGCGGATTGAGCTTCCCAAACGTTCACCGGCGCCAATCCAACAGGGTAAGAGCATCAGTATCTCCTGATCAGAATTTGCAGGTTTAGGTGTAGGCTGCACAGATCATCGTGCAGCCTTTTTTTGGTTAACAGACGGATTCCAATCACTAATTTCGCAAAAAGACCACCCCATGAACCTGAGCATTGAACCCATGGCCGCGCTTACGTTGCTGATCCGGCTTTTCGCAGGTATTCTATTTTTCTTCCAGGGCTACGATAAGGTTTTTCGGCTCGGACCTTCAGCGGTCGCAGAAACCCTGCGTGGGCCCATGTCAGAGAAGAAAATCCCAATGGGTTTGGTGCGGATTTTTGCCGCTTTTACCTCTTGGGCGGAATTGATCGGAGGCACCTTGCTGTTACTCGGCCTATTTCGCTATCCGGCCACCTTATTGCTGGGAGCAGACCTGTTGGTGGCATCCTTTGGCTTCTCGATGCTTAAGCCTGTATGGGATACACAGCATGTATTCGTTCGCCTCATCTGCATCGGCATATTGCTGCTGTTGCTTCCCCTTGAACAAGATGCATTCCACCTCGACGCCCTGTTCCCAACCCGTCCATGATTGGAGATTCAACGTTACCGATCAACGGGAAAACCATTGATATCCGATCCAAGGTCAGTGCAGTCCGTTGGGTGATTTTATTCAGCATCCTGATCATGGCCGTAAAACTGACGGCTTGGTGGATGTCGAAGTCTCAGGCGGTATTAAGTGATGCGCTTGAATCCCTGATCAACATCGCAACCAGTTCAATTACGCTCTTCAGCCTACTGTATGGTGCTCGGCTCCGTGACCAGGATCATCCCTATGGTCACGGAAAAATCGAGTATTTCGCTGTAGGGATTGAGGGGATGCTGATTTTTGGTACCGGACTTTACATCATTTACCAGTCGATTTTCCATCTGATTCATCCCCATGCCTTACAGGATGTGGATAGCGGAATGATACTGACGGGTGTTTCCGTTTTGGCGATGTCGGCCATTTCGGTTTATCTGCGACGAAAAGGCGAAAACCTCGATTCCTTGCCTTTGATTGCTGATGCAGCCCACTTTCGTGCCGATGCTTTGACCAGTATCGGGCTATTGGGCGGTTTGTTTCTCTACCGCCTAACCGGTTTGCTTTGGCTCGATCCGGTTCTTGCCATCCTGCTTTCGCTGCACATCATGTACAGCGGGTTCGGTCTGTTACGAGAAGCCCATGACCGTTTAATGGATCGGGCGGATTTTGATTCGATCGATAAACTTGGTCAAATCCTGCAGGAAAAACGACGTCCGGAGTGGATTGACGTGCACAACCTCAGGCTTCAGAAATTCGGAAACAACCTACATGTCGACTGCCACATAACAATGCCGTTCTACCTGAACCTAAATGAGGCGCACGATGAAATAAAACGTTTTGAACGTATTCTCAACGCCGGATTCAGCCAGAAAATCGAGGTGTTCATTCACACGGATCCTTGCATGAAAAAAGCCTGCTCACTGTGTGCAGTTTCTTCTTGCACTCACCGCATTGAATCCTTCAAATCCCAGGTTGAATGGAATCGCGAGAACCTGATGCGGGATGATAAACACAAACTTGATTGATGAAAACCACCTCTAAACACGACATGAAAACCATCCTTTGTCCGACTGATTTTTCCAAAAACGCCGTCAACTCCGTGTTGTATGCTGTCGAATTGGCCAGGAAGTTCAAGAGTACGATCATACTCATGCACGCCTACGAAACACCGGTGATTTACACCGATGCCACCATAGCCGGAGTCGCCATTGAC
>JBJTJB010000407.1:0-4690 GCA_046095245.1 Bacteroidota bacterium
CAGAGGAAGGGAATTACCATTCTACTCTCGACTCATCTTATGGAGTCCGTGGAGTCGATGTGTAGCCATATCGCCCTGATTGATCGATCCAGGAAGTTACTTGAAGGTCCTGTCCGCGCGATAAGAGCAGAGTACCGGCAACACATCTACTCATTGGATTACAGCGGCTCAGATACTGCCATGCTATTTGAGTTGCCCAGTCATGCAGCAGTGCTTTCAGATGTCGGGGTTGAGGGTCACAGGCGTGCCCGGCTAAAGCTCCCCGATGATTCGTCAATTCACTCAGCTATCAGTAGTGTCATTGGCAATAGGTCGCTCATTTCTTTTCAAGAGGAAATACCCAGTATGCAGCAGATTTTTATTCAACAAGTAAACCAAAACCGACCCCATGCATAAGATTCTACTCATTCTTCAGCGGGAGTATCTGACCCGGGTTCGAAAAAAGTCGTTCATTGTCATGACATTGGTCGGCCCTATCCTCATGGCCGGTCTGATGCTTGCGCCTGCCTTGATTGCAGCGTATTCCTCTAACAGTGAAATGCGCGTACAGGTTATCGATCAGCACCCCGAGATTATACGCTCTGTTCTTCCCTCCAACGACCAAATCACCTTTATCCAAACTGAAATCACCCTTGACTCGGCTAAAGACGCATTCGATCCCGATCGCTATGATGGCATTCTGTTTCTGCCTTCTGACCTGATACGCAACCCGGGAGGCGCCATGCTTTTTACTGAATCAAAAGCAAGCTTAAATCTCGCCACGCAAATCGAATCGGTGCTGGAACGGCAAATTGAAGAGGATAAATTGAAATCGCAGGGCATAAACCGTGACCTACTTGAATCGGCCAAAACAAGCGTTGACTTGAAAACTTTATCGTTGAGTGGGGAAGAAAGCAGTGCTGAACTGGCCTCCGTGGTAGGCCTAATGGCCGGCGCCTTGATTTATATTTTCATCTTTCTATACGGCGTTCAGGTGATGCGGGGCGTGATTGAGGAAAAGACAAACCGAATCGTTGAAGTGATCATTTCCTCCGTAAAACCATTCGAACTGATGATGGGCAAGATTATCGGAATTGCCCTGGTCGGTCTTACGCAATTCCTTCTATGGATTACGCTCACTATGGTGATTGCGGGGACTGCAGGTAATCTCATCCGATCAGCGGTCATCAAACAGGACATAGAGCAGGGCATAGAACAAACCACAAATGACAGGTCGGAGAAACTCGCTGAGCTGGGAGCGATGGGACAACCAACCGAAAACCCCGTCAACAAAGTCCTGAATCAATTCAGCAGAATCAATTTTGGTTTGATCTTGTCGTGCTTTCTGATTTATTTTTTAGGAGGCTACTTGCTTTATAGCGCACTGTTCGCTGCCATCGGATCGGCTGTCGACAACGAAACTGAAACCCAGCAATTCATGCTTCCGGTCACAATCCCCCTCATCCTTTCTTTCATTGCCGCCCAAACCGTCATTCAGGCCCCCGAAAGCAGTCTCGGATTTTGGCTTTCACTTTTCCCATTGACCTCACCAGTCATCATGATGGTACGAATCGCATTTGGTGTTCCATTTTGGGAATTGGCCTTGTCCATTGCACTACTGATAGGCGGTTTCATATTAACCACTGCTCTTGCAGGACGAATTTACCGAACGGGCATTCTGCTCTACGGTAAAAAAGTCACCTACAAAGAGTTGTTCCGTTGGCTGTTCTATAAAGGATGAGCACGCGGGAAAAGATCGCGATTATCGACTGTGGGACCAACACCTTCAATCTGCTGATCGCATCCCGAAGCCCGAAGGGTTTCATCCGTTTTCATCGGCGGGAAAGACGTTCAGTAAAAATCGGGACACGCAAAGATCCCAAGAGCAACATTCCTCAAGAGGGGCTGGATCGCGCATTCAATGCACTCAGATCCTATAAATCTATCATCGAAGAGTTAGGTTGTAATACAATACTCGCAGTCGGAACTGCAGCACTCCGCGAATCAGCGAACGGACAATCATTCATCCAAACCGTCAGTTCAAGGATTGGGATCAACATTAAAACTATCAGTGGTGCCCGCGAGGCGACACTTATCACAAAAGGCGTGCTGGGTGCGATACAGCCCGAAAACGGGTGCTCATTGATTGTAGATATCGGGGGAGGAAGCACTGAGTTCATCCTGATAGACCAAGGCAACATCCGATGGAAAAGGAGTTTCAAACTGGGAGCGGCACGACTTCGTGCACTCCATCCGCTTTCTGACCCGGCAAGGCCCGAAGAAATCCGTGGTTTGGAATCGTTTCTTGAAACATCACTCATTTCGCTGGCCAAGGCCTGTGAACAGTTCTCGCCGGTGCGACTCATTGGTTCAAGCGGCTCATTCGATACCCTGGCAGAAATGATCCTCAGGCAGCATGGCAACACCCTGGGAAGAGCGGTCTGTTACCGGTTCAAAAAAACAGATTACCTGGTCATGCACAAGTCGCTAGTCTGCTCCACCCAACGCGAAAGGATTGCCATGCCGGGCATGTTGAGAATGCGGGCCGACATGATTGTTCCGGCATCCATCCTGATTAATTTCGTACTGAAACGGTTTTCGATACGAAGCATGCACTTGAGTACGTTTGCACTGAAGGAAGGCTTGTTGTTCGAATTTCTGGATAAACACAAAAACAAATCCTGAGGGATGGCGAAGATTCTTGTAATTGACGACGAAAAAAGTATCCGCAACACCTTGCGTGAAATCCTTGAATTTGAGGGGCACGAAATACAAGACGCAGCAGACGGTGCCGAAGGCCTGAAGAAAATCGAATCCGAACGATTCGACCTGATTCTGTCGGATATCAAAATGCCCAAGGTTGACGGATTGGAGTTACTGGAGCGGAGTCTTGAGTTGCAATCGGACACACGGGTAGTCATGATATCGGGGCATGGAACGATCGAAACGGCCGTGGAAGCCATCAAGAAGGGAGCCTTTGATTTTATTGCCAAACCACTGGATTTGAATCGGCTTTTGGTGACCTTGAGAAATGCACTGGATCGCAATGTCCTGATCAAGGAAACAAAACAATTACGCAAGAAGGCGGGTACGGAAGATGAAATCATCGGACAATCGGATGCCATTTTGAAAATCAAGGAGATGGTAGACCGCGTTGCCGGTACCGATGCGCGCGTACTCATCACGGGTGAAAACGGAACAGGAAAGGAGTTGATTGCGCGAAAATTACACAGGCAAAGCTCCCGGAACGGTTTGCCGCTCATTGAAGTGAATTGCGCCGCCATTCCGTCCGAGCTGATCGAAAGCGAATTGTTCGGACATGAAAAAGGGGCCTTCACATCTGCGGTGAAGCAGCGAATCGGAAAATTTGAACAGGCACACAATGGCACGCTCTTTTTGGATGAGATTGGCGACATGAGCTTAAGTGCCCAGGCCAAGGTGCTTCGAGCCTTGCAGGAAAATAAAATCACCCGTGTGGGTGGAGAAAAGGAGATATCAGTCGATGTGAGGGTTATCGCAGCAACCAACAAAGACCTACTAGAAGAGATTAAGGAGCATCGTTACCGTGAGGACTTGTATCACCGACTGAGTGTCATCCTGCTTCACGCCCCTCCTCTACGCGAACGCAAAGGCGATGTAACGCTTATCGCGAACCACTTTCTGGATCGGATTTGTGCAGAGCACAAAGTTGGCCCGAAGCGCTTCGAAGCTGCTGCACTGAAGGTGCTTGAGTCCATGCCTTGGTCAGGAAATATCCGTGAATTGAGGAATGTAGTTGAGCGACTTGTGATCCTGTGCGGAAAAGAAATCACCGCAAGTGATGTTAGGCAATTTGCCGGCAACTCTTAAATCAGTGCGTATCGTGACCGCCTTTTTTACAGCAATCCGGTAACTGCCTGTAAGCACGCGGGTCCGCCAACAGTGAGTCGGCATCATATCCAATGCGGGCAACGGCCTTGCGAAGTTTGTCAGGATTGGTTTTTACCGGATCGTATGTGATGGAAAGCAATTTTGATTCGACTGAGAGTTCAACTTGAATCACCCCTCGTACAGAACGCATTCCCCGCTCGAGAGTCTCTTTGCAGGTACCGCACTGGGCGCTGGTCTTTATGGATAAGGTATCCTGACCACTACAAATTCCGACAGAGAATAGGATCAGGAACAGAAAGAAAAAATGCTTTTTCATTTTGAGTCGGATTTAACGGATTTGCCAATATTCCAACGAATCCCCAGGTATACTCTGCGGCCCATTATTGGCCCCCAGATACGGTTCGCATCAAAAGTAGGTCCGAAAGGATTGTCTGATCCCAGAATCGGGTTGGTTTGTGTAAACCCGAACAGATTTTCAGAACCGATGTATGCCTCCCACTTTGTAAAAACATGCGTAAGCTGAGCCATGATGGTCTGCACCTCGGGTGACTTATCGGGGGCCTCCAACGATTCGCCGGCAGCCTGGGGAAGATTCTTAGGACTTTCCCATTGCCATGTGGCATCCGCCCTCCATCGTTCGTTGCGACTGGTCCATGCAATATTCACCAATGATTTGTATCTCGAGAGCAACGGCTTAGAAATGCCCTTGAAGGCAATATAATCAACACGTACATCGTCCATGCGACCTGCCAGGCGCATCTGCAAACCGGGTACGGGCTCATAGTTGAATACAAGCTGTGCGCTGTTGGCCGTTGACCCACCACTTAGGTTATAATAATAC
>JBJTJB010000408.1:0-1656 GCA_046095245.1 Bacteroidota bacterium
GGGTAACGCTGGTGCAGGTGCTGGCATCGGTGGTGATGGTAGCTGTGGGCAATGCGTTTACGGTGACAGTGGTTGCAGCGCTTGTGGCTACGCATCCGTTGGCATCGGTAACATCTACAGTGAAACTGCCATTGGCACTGACCGTGATGCTTTGGGTGTTTTGTCCACTGCTCCACGAATACGAACTGCCGTTGTTGGCTGTCAGTACAACACTGCCGCCCTGGCAGAAGGTGGTTGTGCCGCCGGCGCTAATGCTGGCGCTGGGCTGAGGATGAACATCCACAAACACCGTGGTGCTGGCTGTGCATCCCAGGTTGTCGGTTACGGTTACTGTATAGTTGCCCGTTGCAAGTCCGCTTGGATCCTCACTTGTGCTGCCGTTGCTCCAACTGTAGGAGTACGGTGCTGTACCGCCGCTAACGCTGAGGTTGATACTACCGTCGCCTGATCCACCCGGACAATCCTTCGTGCTGGTCGCACTCAGATTCATTGCCGTGTTCAGGTTGCTTACCGTGGTGCTTGTACTGGCGCTGCATCCGTTTGCGTCGGTCACAGTTACCGTGTAAGAGCCAACGCTCAGGTTGTTGGCAGTGGCACTGCTTGTCGCGTTCGACCAACTGTAGGTGAAGGGGGCGGTACCTGTTGGGTTGGCCGTAGCTGTTCCATTGCTTCCGCCAATGCAGCTCACGCCGGTGCTGCTGGCACTGACCGTCGGATTGCTGTTTACAACAAGTTGCGCAGTATCGCTGGCCGTACAACCGTAGTTGTTGATAGCAGTAAGGGTGTAGATGGTGGTTGAGGATGGTGAAACATTGCCCGGGTTCTGAACTGTAGAATTGAATCCGGAAGGACTGGAAATCCAGCTCAGGCTTCCAGCAGCATAGGTACCGGTGATGCTTACGTTATCGATTGCCCAATACCAGTCCCAGCTGGCATCGTATTTAAATCGAACGAACACACTCGGTTGGTTCAGGTATCCGGCCAGTGATATAGTCGGGTTAGCAAATGCGGTGGACGTCCCTTGAGTAGCGATGTAAGTGGCCAGGGTTGTCCATGTGGTCCCGTTTGTAGAAACCTGCACGCGGGCGGTATCTCCGCTCGGCACGGCACGGAAGAAATGAAAGAAGTTCAAATTGCAGCTGGTCAGTCCTTGTGTGCTGAAGGCTGGCGACTGCAGGACGGTAGCTGTGATTACACCGGTTGATGTAGTGGCTTGTGCATCACTGTTTGATAAATAGAATTGCGAGGCGTCGTTGCTTGAAAAATTGGTTGTGGCGTTGTCAGTTTGTAGATATTGGTAGTTGTTTGGACGCAATGTCCAGGCAGCTGCCGCTGGTGTTGTTCCTCCGGTACTGTTGTTGATGGCAGTCCAGTTGTTTGTAGCTGCATTGAAATTTTCTGATAAGATTGTCAATGTAGGGGCAGAGGCCGCATCATTATAGGCTACACTTGAGGATAGGCTTGAAGAGCCTCCAGGACAAATTCCCGAAGGACTCGCTGATGCCGATACTTGTGGTGTGGGATAGATAGTAACTGTTCTTGAAGCTGAAGCTGTACAACCCCCGGCAAATGTGACAGTTACACTATATGTACCACTACTGCTAATACTGTTGCTCTGTGCGGTCGGAGTTGCACCACCGCTCCACTGATAGTCGG
>JBJTJB010000409.1:0-5727 GCA_046095245.1 Bacteroidota bacterium
GCCGATCGTAGGAGGCTACGGTTTCGGCTTCCGCAGCCGCGTGCTGGGTTATTTCCTGCGTGCAGACTGGGCCTGGGGAGTTGATGATGGTGAAATACAGGAACGAATCTTCTATTTCTCACTTGGCCTCGATTTTTAACAGCAGTATGGCAAACGCTACATTCAACCTTCATTCAAACGAACTTATATCCATATGATTCGCCCGGAGGATATCCAAGAAATTGCTACATCCATACAACAGGATGTGGTTGCACATCGTCGACACCTACACATGCACCCGGAACTCTCATTCCATGAGCATAACACAGCAGCATATGTGTCTGAATATCTGAAGCAGGCGGGCATTTCGTTCACTACCGGAGTTGCCGGGACCGGTGTTGTCGGAATCATTGAAGGAAAAAATCCGGGAAAAAAGGTAGTTGCCCTGCGAGCGGATATGGATGCCTTACCCATCCATGAACTTGGCTCAGCGCCCTATAAAAGCCAGAATCCGGGGGTAATGCACGCCTGTGGCCATGATGCCCATACAGCTTCCCTGCTTGGCGCTGCAAACATCCTACAGCGACTTCGCGACCGGTTTGAAGGAAGTGTCAAACTTATCTTCCAACCCGCAGAAGAAAAACTCCCCGGAGGTGCATCGCTGATGATTCAGGAAGGCGTGCTACAAAACCCCAAAACGGATTGTATTTTTGGTCAACATGTCATGCCGCACATTCCGGCGGGAAAAGTCGGCTTCCGTTCAGGAACATACATGGCCAGCACGGACGAACTTTATCTGAAGGTATTAGGTAAGGGAGGCCACGGAGCGATGCCACACATGAACATCGATCCCGTACTGATCGCATCCCACCTCATCATTGCATTGCAACAGGTAGTTAGCCGTAATGCAAATCCTACAGTTCCCAGTGTCCTCTCCTTTGGAAAAGTGATTGCAGATGGCGCTACGAACGTGATCCCCGATCACGTATATATTGAAGGTACCTTCAGGACCCTTAACGAATCCTGGAGATCGTCGGCACATGAACGCATGACAACACTGGCTCATCAACTGGTAGAATCGATGGGCGGCCGTTTGGAGTTTGAAATCCGAAGAGGCTATCCGGTCCTGGTAAATGATTCGGAGCTCACCGGCAAAGCCCGAACCCGTGCCATAGAATACCTCGGGGCCGAAAACGTGACAGATCTTGACATCTGGATGGCCGCCGAAGACTTTGCGTACTACACGCATGAAGCCAAGGCTTGCTTTTACAGACTTGGAACCAGAAACGAGGCCAAAGGCATCATCTCATCCGTACATACCCCTACATTCGACATTGAGGAAGATGCGCTTCAGATCGGTTGTGGTTTGATGGCCTGGCTGACCATTTGTGAATTGGCAGAATAAACGCCTTGGTTCATTGGATCATCAACGGATACGGCATACCTGATTTTTTTATGGCAATAGCTGAAGTTCAGATTTCCGCTGTTGAAATCTGGAAATGAGATGAAAACGATTTTGCTGTTACCGAATTGATGAGGTAAAAAGCTGGGCTTGTGCAGAGATGAAAAGGGTGAATAGAATAAGACACCTTGTTTGCTAGCAGAAATTTATTAGGATACCACTATATTGATAAAGAGATTTGAGTGTGGGAACCGGTTTTCCGATGAAACAAGAAATATGATTTGATTTCACCTGTGCCTAAGGGGGCCACCGCACCGCCCTCCCCAAAGCAAAGTTCGGGTTAATTTTTAAAACAACCTGTAAAATACACGTTTGTAAACGGATAAAATCACCGAGCTCAAGTAGCAGCGGTCTCCTGCTCCAACCGCATATACGCCTCCGCCTTTTTCACCAATTCAGGTGAACCGATGAACAAGGGCGTTCGCTGATGCAAGGATTCCGGCTGCAGCTCTAAAATCCGCGTCCTGCCATCGGATGCAAATCCACCCGCCTGTTCCATGATAAAAGCAAGAGGATTACATTCATACAGCAATCGTAATTTACCTGATTTCGCTTTACCGGTGGAAGGGTAGATGTAAATTCCGCCTTTGATCATATTTCGGTGAAAATCCGCTACGAGAGATCCGATATAACGCGTCGTGTAGGGACGACCCGTCTCTGCATCCTCCTCCTGGCAGTAGCGAATGAATGCCTTAACTCCCTCCGGGAAATGTGCATAATTACCCTCGTTGATGCTGTAAATCTTACCGGATTGCGGAATTTTCATGTCGGGGTGCGAAAGGCAAAACTCGCCGATTGAAGGATCCAGCGTAAATCCGTTTACGCCTCTACCTGTTGTGTAAACCAACATAGTACTGGATCCGTAAATCACATAGCCGGCAGCAACTTGTTCAGTGCCCTTTTGCAGAAAATCCTCCACGCGGGCCGAACCGTCCACTTCGCTTTTCCGACGGTAAATGGAGAAAATGGTCCCGATACTGACATTGACATCAATATTGGAAGACCCATCCAACGGGTCAATGCACACAACATAACGGGCATTTCGCGAAACGGAACTGCTGATTTCGATCAAGTCTTCGTTTTCCTCACTGGCGATGGCAATGCACTCGCCTCCGGCCCCCAGTGCCCGAATGAACTGCTCGTTGGCATACACGTCCAACTTCTTCTGGTCTTCTCCCTGCACATTCGTCTCACCGTGTTCGCCCAGGATATCGGCCAACCCGGCCTTGTTCACCTCACGGTTCACCAGCTTGGCTGCGATACCGATATCGCGCAGCAGACGCGACAATTCTCCTTTGGCGTAGGGAAAGTCGGACTGACGCTCGATGATGAATTGACCGAGTGTAACAAAACGCCGGGAGGGAATTAAAGTCGACATGGTGAAGGGGTATGAACAAAGATAAAAATTCGAAGGGCAACCCCGGCGGTTAACGGGTCCTTGTTCAAAAAACCGGGGTGCGCCATCGAAAGGAGGGGGCCAGATCATCTAATCTTGTTGAATGCAGACTTCAGTACCCAGAGAAAAAGTAAAAGTCCTCCTGTTGGAGAACATTCACCCCTCTGCGATCGAGATGCTCAAATCCGCTGGTTTTACCGATATCGAAGCCCATACAGGCTCGCTGTCGGAGAGGGATTTGATGGATCGGATCAGCAAGGTGCATTTGCTCGGCATCCGATCAAAAACCCAGATCAATGCCAACATCCTGAAAAAAGCCGAACGACTTATCGGTATCGGCGCATTCTGCATTGGCACGAATCAAATCGACACAACCGTTGCAAGGCAGCAGGGAATCGCAGTTTTCAATTCTCCTTTTTCAAATACCCGCTCGGTAGCCGAATTGGTCATCGGATTAAGCATTATGTTGATGCGACGCGTTTTCGAAAAAAGCGAAGCAGCTCATCGCGGTCAATGGTTGAAAGAAAGTACCAATTGCTATGAAGTCAGAGGAAAAACACTCGGCATCGTGGGCTATGGACATATCGGTAGCCAGGTATCGGTATTGGCCGAGTCGCTCGGAATGCAGGTGATTTTTTATGACATCGCCAACAAATTGACGCTGGGTAATGCAAGGGCCAGCCGATCCCTCGACGAATTATTAAAGCGGTCGGACATTATCACCCTGCACGTCCCGGGGAGCCCGGAAACAAAAAACCTCATCAACACCCAGCGTTTGAAGAAAATGAAACCCGGAGCTGTCCTGATTAACCTGAGCCGAGGTGATGTGATGGACACCTGGGCGGTGAAGGAGGCCATTGAACGCAAACACATCGGAGGACTTGCGGTAGATGTTTTTCCAGAAGAACCCAAGAGCAATAAAGACCTGTTCGCATCTCCACTTCAAGGCTTACCGAATGTCATCCTCACTCCGCATATCGGCGGAAGTACAATGGAAGCACAGGAAGCGATCGGTGCGGATGTAGCCGAAAAAATGATCGCCTTCACCTGCCACGGGAATACGGGCGGCTCACTCACCGTTCCGGAATTAACGCTTCCTGTGGCACAACATGCACACCGGATCCTTCACATCCACCGGAACGTACCCGGGGTACTGTCGCAGATCAACGGCGTCCTTTCGGGCATGAAGGTGAACATACTGGGGCAATACCTCAAGACCAACGAGGAGATCGGCTATGTGGTTCTCGATATCGACAGAAAAAGCAGCAGCCGTGTCATGGCAGAACTTGGAAAGGTGAAAAACACCATCAGAACGCGAAATCTATACTGATCGGATCAGATCAGTGATGAAGGCATCCCTTGTACCGGGAAATGGTTTCCTTCAGTCCCAGGTACAACGCATCACTTATTAGCGCATGACCGATACTCACTTCGTCCAGGAAAGGGACGTTTTCAGCAAAAAAGGACAGGTTATCCAGGCTTAAGTCGTGCCCCGCATTTACGCCCAAACCAAATTCATGTGCAACACGAGCCGTAGCCACAAAGGGTTCAATGGCGGTTGAGGGATTTTCCGCATAACCAACGGCATACGATTCGGTGTACAACTCAATACGGTCGGTTCCCGTGGCGGCCGCGGATTCGATTAATCGCAAATCAGGTTCTAGAAAGATACTGACGCGACAACCCAGTGCTTTGAGCTGGGCGACGATGTCCTTTAATAGCCCAGCATGCTTTCTGGTGTCCCATCCCGCATTCGAGGTCAGTGCATCCGGAGGGTCGGGCACCAATGTTACCTGATCCGGCCGAACCGTTGAAACCAGATTCATGAATACGTCCGATGGATAGCCCTCAATATTGAATTCCGTGTGCACAACCGTTTTGAGGGCGATAACGTCCGAAAAACGGATATGCCGACCGTCAGGTCGTGGATGAACCGTAATTCCATCCGCACCATATTCCTGGATTCGCACCGCAGCGAGTACTGGATCGGGGATTTGCCCGCCTCGGGCATTTCGCAGGGTAGCGATTTTATTGATGTTTACGCTAAGTCGGGTCATTTCCATGCAAGATTAGCAAGACCATGGAAAACAAGGGAGGCCGAAGAGCCTGTTGAAGAAAAAAGTTCATGGAATCTTGCAAACACCCTGTATACCCTTATGTTTGCCCGAAACCCTTTTATCTCCATTCCGTTCAACTGCCTGTTATGTTCGCATCGAAGCTCATTGCCGATAATATTCCGTCCCTGAAACCAGGCGACACCTGCGGCCGTGCCTTAGCTTGGATGGAAGAACTGCGGGTGAACGCACTCCCTGTGCTCAGGGGAAAGGAATACATTGGACTGGTCTACAAATCTGAAATCGGAAAAACGGAACTCGCAAAATCCAGCATTGATGATGCCGGTGCTCGTTTACACAAGATTTTCGTCCGCGATAATCAGCACGTCTACGATCTCACCCGACTTGCGTCCTTGCACAAACTCGACTTGATACCTGTCCTTGGCAGCCAGGACGAATACATCGGACTGGTCACTGTAAACGATCTTGTATCGTATTTCGCTGAAAGCAAAAGCGTTTACATGCCCGGAGGCATCATCTTATTGGAGATGTCGTACAACGACTATTCGATGAGCCATATCGCTCAAATCATCGAATCCGATGGCGCGCATATCCTGAGTGCAGGCATTTCAGCAACCTCTGATCCATCACGTATCGAACTCACACTGAAAATCGACAAACAGGACCTCAGCAGGATCCTGGCTGCATTTTATCGTCTCAATTACAATGTTACGGCTTCTTTCCACCAGAGCGAACACTCGGAAGACCTTCAGAACCGATACGATGCCTTGATGAATTACCTCAACATGTAAGTTGAGTCCTCAGGCCCCCTCTCA
>JBJTJB010000410.1:0-1633 GCA_046095245.1 Bacteroidota bacterium
GTCCGATGCTGTGTCCGAAGTTGAGGATCATCCGCAGGTCGTTCTCATGCAGGTCCTGCCCCACCACCTTCAGCTTCACCGCCTGGATGCGGTCGAGGTTATTCATGAGTATATCTCTAACCTCCAGGCTATCCGAAAACAATTTCCAAAGTCCATTGTCGGCTACGATGGCATGTTTGACCGATTCGGCCAGTCCGTCGAGCCAGCCCTCGTCCGGCAGCGTCTTCAAAAAAACCGGATCGCAAACCGTGGTACCCGGAAACGCAATGGTACCCACGCGGTTCTTCACTGCAGCCAAATCGACTCCTGTTTTGCCACCAAGGGCCGCATCCACCATGGCCAGCAAGGTGGTTGGCACATGCACAAAGGGAATTCCCCGCAGGTAGGTCGAGGCCACAAAGCCACCGAGGTCGGTAATGGATCCTCCGCCCCGGTTGATGAGCAGGTCCTTGCGCCCGATCCGGTAGGCTGTAAGTTGCTCCCACAGCTGCATGGCTTCGGTCATCGTTTTGCAGGCCTCACCGCGAGGCACCAACAACACGAGCCAGGTGTTCAGGATGGGAGCAGCTTTGCGCAACAGCGGTAAACACTGTTCCGCCGTAAAGGCATCGCACAAAACCGCTCCGTGCTCTACACCACTCTGCGCCAACCACTCTCCCAGACTGTGCAGGGCATGAGGTCCGGAAATCAGCGGAGGAAGTGAATATTGATCAGTGTTCACGGAATGGCGAATCCAGGCTTTTAACAGCTGCCGGAGGCGCTGCCAAAAGTACGGAATGCAGGGCCTGACACCCCGCACCAAAAACCTTGAACTCGCTATCTTTGAGCGTGGACCAGACTCTTGTAGAACGCCCTTCCATTTCCTTCGATAACCTCGAAAACACCTTCGGTTCACGATCCCTGGCCGAAATCCGACGGGCCTACCTGTTGTTCAAGACCCTGGGGAGTCCGCTGGTGGTAAAACTGGGCAGCAGCCTAGCCGGATTCGCACTCAGCAGCGGTTTGCCTGTGAAAGGGATGATCCGGAAAACCATTTTCAGCCAGTTCTGCGGGGGCGAAGACATTGCCGGTTGCAATCAAACGGTTGGCCGTCTGGCACAATCGGGCATCGGCTCCATCCTCGACTACTCGGTAGAAGGCAAGGGCAGCGAAGCTGAATTCGAAGCCAGTTGCCGGGAGATCATCGCCACGGTACAACGCGCCAAGGGCGATCCCCACATCCCGTTCAGTGTTTTTAAAGTGACCGGACTTGCACGTTTCGATTTGCTCGAAAAAACCAGTGAGGGGCAATCCCTCAGCGGAGATGAAGCAGCGGAATTCCGAGGAATCCGTGAGCGTGTAAACCGCATCTGCGAGGCCGCTTACACTGCCGGGGTGCGGATTTTCATTGATGCGGAAGAATCCTGGATTCAACCGGCCATCGATTCACTGGCCAGCGAAATGATGGAACGGTATAACCGGACCGATTTCGTTGTTTACAATACAATACAACTGTACCGGCACGATCGCCTGGACTTTCTCAAATCCTCCGTGGCCGAAGCCGCACAAAAGGGTTATTTGCTGGGCGTTAAACTGGTAAGGGGTGCTTACATGGAAAAAGAACGTGCCCGCGCCGAAAAGCAGGGTAAACCCT
>JBJTJB010000411.1:0-4080 GCA_046095245.1 Bacteroidota bacterium
CTCAGCATCCGGTCGATAGCAAGCCGTAAAGAACCTCGTCAACGTTCGTTGAACAAAACAGGCATCTATCAAGGCAGTATTCTGTACGATTTTTACTTCAGAGGCATCAAGTCGTTCGAAAAGCTGCCTGCAAATCGTATCCCATCCTAACTATGAAAATCATTTGTGTAGGCCGAAATTACGCAGCGCATGCCAGTGAACTGAACAATACTGTTGAGGAGGAACCGGTTATTTTCATGAAACCGGAAACCGCTTTAATCCCGGCAAGGCAGCCTTTCTTCATCCCGGATCATTCGGAAGATGTCCATTTCGAAACCGAACTGGTGGTCCGTATCAACAAAGTGGGAAAACACATTGAAGAGCGTTTTGCCCATCGTTATTACGATGAAGTAAGTCTGGGAATTGATTTCACAGCCCGTGATACACAAAGCAAATTGAAAGGAAAGGGCTTACCCTGGGAGTTGTCTAAAGGGTTCGACGGATCGGCCCCAGTGGGCACTTTTGTTCCCCTCCGGCGTTTCAATAAATCCGTGCAGGATTTGAAGTTCACACTGCACGTAAACGGTGAACTACGGCAGTCCGGCCATACCGCCGATATGATTTTCTCAGTTGACCGGATCATATCGTTCGTATCGGCCTTTTTCACCTTGAAAATCGGTGATTACATTTTTACGGGTACCCCGGAAGGGGTGGGTAAAGTTCAGGCCGGCGACCATTTGCTGGCCGAACTTGAGGGTGAGCGCCTGCTGAATCTGTCAGTTCGCTGAGTCTTCCAACAAGCAGCGGTGGAAATACCAGAAAAATCCAGCCGTATATGGGCTGCGAATTGCGTATCATTGGGTAATGCAGCTGTGGCTACAAAGGCATCTTTTAATCCTGCTGATGTTCATTTCAGTCGGTTCACTCAAGGCGACACACATCGTTGGAGGAGAACTGAATTACCGTTACCTCGGGAATAACGTATACCGCATCAACCTCACTGTGTACAGGGACTGCTGGAATGGAGTTCCGCCTTTTGACAATCCTGCATCGGTCGGTATTTTCAATGCAATCACCAACACCCTGGTCAGGGAGAAGTTGTTTTCGTTCATTGATCTCGACACGGTTCCTCCAACAATCAATGGCCCCTGCTTTGTGCCGCCAACCAACATCTGCTACGAACGGACTGTTTACACCGATACGGTCTACCTGCCCCCCTCGCCAGGAGGGTACATCCTTGCCTATCAGCGATGCTGCCGCAATATGACCATCCTGAATATCGTAACACCTGATGCCGTCGGTGCAACCTATGAAGCACGTATTTCGGGCGTTGATGTGTATGCGGCTAACAGCAATCCGGTTTTCACCCTATGGCCTCCACCTTTCATTTGTGCCGGCGTCCCGTTCATATTCGACCATTCGGCCACCGATTTCGAAGGAGACTCGATTGCCTACGAACTTGTGACCCCCCACGAAGGTGGAACTGTTGCAAATCCCATCCCGCAACCACCGAATCCTCCTCCCTACGCGCCGGTTGTGTTTCAAGCACCTTATTCACAACAGGATATGCTTGGGGGAGTTCCACCTATGACTATTGATGTCAATACCGGCTTACTCACCGCATACCCCAACACACTGGGGCAATTCGTTATCGGAATCCGCGCCAAAGAATACCGGAATGGGGTACTGATCGGATACACACGTCGCGACTTTCAGTTGAATGTAGTTCCATGTCCAAATCTGGTGGTTGCTGCACTTCAAAATCCACTCATCAGTTGCGGAAGTAATACGGTCACGTTTCAGAATTTCAGTTTCAACGCGGGTAGTTACTTCTGGGATTTTGGCGTTTCGGGAGTAAACGCTGATACTTCTTCCGCCTTTGAACCCAGCTTTACCTATCACGATACCGGTGTTTACACAGTGACGTTGATTGCTGTTTCGCCCACTGATCCGGGCTGCGTTGACACAACCATCGGAAGCGTTACGGTTCTTCCTGACTTCGCTCCTGGATTCAGGTTTACGGTTGACCCCTGCACAAATGCAGTTCAATTTTACGACTCGGTAGCTTCCGGAGGTACAACGGTCGACTGGAAATGGCAGTTCGGCGATGGCGCAACTGCAAACCAAACCAGCCCGACACACACGTATGCTCAGCCAGGCATTTTCACGGTGACATTGATTGCGACATCAGACAGAGGGTGCATTGACACACTGCGTCGCTCATTGGTCATCGGTCCCGCTCTTCAAGTTCAATCGCAAGTGATTGACCCGGCAGATTGTCACGGTGACTGTAACGGTTCTGCAACCGTCAGTGGACAGTTCGGGCAAGCGCCGTTCACATACCAATGGAATGATCCACAAAACCAAATCGGACCGACAGCAAGTAACCTCTGTGCTGGCAGCTATTCAGTGATTGTAACTGACAGCCGCAACTGCACGGCTTCAGCTGTGATTTCGATTGGAGAACCTGCTCCACTGCAGGTGAATCTCAATTCCCTGCCCGACTACTGCGGTGGCATTTGTGCCGGCACCGCCACGGTGAGTGCAAGCGGTGGAAATGGCACCTACACCATTTCCTGGAACGATCCCCTTCAGCAAAACGGGGCTACTGCTACAGGCCTGTGCCCTGGCTGGTATACAGCAGTAGTGACAGATCCCCTCGGATGTTTCGCTACTGATTCGATTCAGGTCCTGTATACGGACTCGTTCCCATCCGTCATCGCAACAGCTGATACCACAGTCCTGTACTATGGACAAAGCACACAACTATATGCAACTACGCCTCCTGGAGCATTCAACTACAGCTGGACTCCGAGCTCAGGATTGAATGCAAGCGACATACAAAATCCGATTGCCAGTCCAACCGAAGACATAAGCTATGTCATTCAGGTTGTGGATGAAAATGGTTGTCCGGCAACAGATACGATTCAGCTGATAGTCATCCGGGTTATATGCGATGAGCCCGAACTCTTCGTGCCCAATGCCTTCACACCGAACTCAGACCAGCGCAACGACGGATTCAGGGTTCGGGGCAACACCATCGAAAAAATGCACCTGATGATTTTCAACCGGTGGGGCCAGAAGGTTTTTGAAACAGAAAATCAGCAGCTGGGCTGGGATGGTCGGTTCGAAGGTCGTGATGCACCTGCGGATGTTTATGTTGTCGTACTGGAAGCCACTTGCTTCAATAAGGCGACTTTTATTAAGAAATCAAATCTGACCCTGATCAGATGAAAACACGGCAGCTGATTCCATTTCTTTTGTGGATTTTGGCGGGAATACTCCCGGTCAGGGCTCAGGATATTCATTTTTCACAGTGGAGTCGCATGGGTATATTGTATAATCCCGCTTCTGCTGGTCATTTTGACGGTGACATCCGATCCGGTGGTATTTACCGCAGTCAGTGGTCATCGGTAACTGTACCCTACCGAACAGCAGCTTTTTTCATGGATGCTCCCCTTGGTTTCTTCAACGATGAATTACCAAAGGCATGGGGAGCCGGATTGTTGATTCACCACGATGTTGCCGGCGATGGTATCCTGCGCAGACTTTCGGCGAGACTGTCTGCTTCCTACAGAAGATCTTTGAGTACGGATTCAGTCCATTTTTTAAGTGGGGGGATGGCATTCGGTTTCGGTCACCGTAACATCGACTTCACCCGATTGAAATTCGACATCCAATTTGACGGGGACGCGTTTGATCCTGCTGCGGTGAGTGGAGAAAACTTCGTTTCACCTACCACCACTTGGAGTGACTTGGGCTTCGGAATCAGCTGGGAGCGCTTTGGAGAATCGACCAACTGGATGTTCGGATTGGGCTTGCTGCATCTGAATCGACCCAGGGATCCTTTTGCTGGCGGAACAGAAAGGAGACCCGTATTAAGCCAATACAACCTCGTGGTGCAGCATGCTTTAACTGATAACCTGCGATTGATCCCGCAAATGAGTATCATGCTGCAGTCGGGTGCAGCCGAGTGTCTGGTTGGTACCGAAGTCCGACTGCTTCAATCAGAAAACACACCACAATCCACAGCTGCCGGCCTTGGCCTCCATTACAGATGGAAGGACGCCATCGTCCCGGCGCTCTACCTCTACAGAGGAA
>JBJTJB010000412.1:0-7240 GCA_046095245.1 Bacteroidota bacterium
GCCTCTCTGACACCTGCACCGACCTCTGTCGCGATGAAAAAATACCCGTCGCCGCATTGAGGCACCACACCCGATCCGATGCCATAGGTATACCCTTTGTCCTCACGGATATTCGACATAAGCCTTGAGCCGAAGTATCCCCCGAGTATGGTATTCAATACAGAAAAGGGAATGTAATCGGGGTGTTCACGACCGAACAACCTGCGACCAATGCGGATTGCCGACTGAATAGCATCGTCTTTTTCAATAAAACGCTCCTCAACTTCGGGACATGGAAACCCGCTCATTCCGTCGAATTGATTTTTGAATCCGTTTCGCTGAACCAGGCTGGTAAGGGAATCGATCAACGTCTGGTCTGGTAGACCCGAAACGAATACAGCCCTTAGCCCATTGAGGTAATGGTCTCTGTGAAAATCAATCAACGTCTGGCGACTGATCTTATCGTAGTCATCGGGTACTGACATTCTGCCTATGGCGGTATCGGGTCCATACAAGGATGACAAAAATTGTCTTCGGGCAAGTACATCCACCTTGCTGAGAGCAACCTGCAGGCGCTGTTTTCCCTGCAAAGCGTAGAGGGCTATTTCACTTTCCGGAAAGGCAGGGGTGGTCAAAATACCCTCAAAAACGGGCAGTGTTTCACCTACAAATTTGTTCAGGCTGAACAAGCTGACACTGGCCCATTCAGTTCCACATTCACTCTGCAAAAATGCGCCATAAAAATCCAGCAACTCGGCTACCTCTGCGGCCGAATGTGTCGAGGTGCCCTCATCCAGCAAATCATTGCATGCAGTGGCGGTAAGGACACGTGGTGCCCGGGCACTTCCTGCAGCAAAAACGAATTCGATTTTGACCAGTTCCTGAGTCCCGCTACGGATACAAATCAGCGGAATTCCTCCCGGTAAATCGATCCGCTGTGCTGCGGGAATTTCAATCCGTTCGGGACGTGAGGTCTGTGGGGCGTTTAAGCGATCAGGCATGTTGTGTTGAAAGGTAATGAAGTATGGAACAATTTTCCGGCCTCAAAATGGCTTTGGCCACATGGAGTATTTCAGCCTCCGTCACTGCGTTGTAGCGTTCCGGCTGCAGGTTACTTTCATTGGCATCACCCAGCAATTCGAAATAACACAAGTTGAGCGCCTTGCTGGCTACGCCCATCTCGGAAAACCGGAAAGATGCCTCCGCTTTGTGCTTGACTTTATCAAGTTCGCGTTGGCTGATCCCTTCTGCAAGGCGATTCAGTTCAGCGAAGATGGCGTCCTCCGCCTTGTCTACTTCCACACCGTGAACCAATTTGCCTTCAACAACGAACAGGCTCTTGTCGAAGTCGCCGAGCATGTATGCACCGATTTCTGTAAACAACTGCTTATCCTTGACAAGTGACATATACAATCTGGATGATTTTCCCCTGGAAAGGATATCCGAAAGCAAGTCGGTAGCATAGAAATCCGAATCCCTCCTTGCACAGCAGTGAAAGGCCATATAAATATGTGAAGCCGGTACATCGCGCTGCAGTACCAACCTGCGTTGTGATGTTTGAGCAGGCTCAGCGGGTTATTCGCGTTTTTTAGCTTCACCGGATGGGATGGGGCCGAACCACTTTTTAACCAGTTCAAGTGCCTCATCCGTGTGGATTGCACCGGCCAGGCATAAAATCGCATTGTCGGGTCTGTACCAGGCCTTGAAAAACGATTTGACCTGTTCGAGAGTGGCCTCCTCAATATGCCTGATCTCCTTGCCGATCGTAGCCCATTGATACGGATGTCGGGTGTAGGCGAGGGGACGCAGCTTGAGCCATACATCCCCATACGGCTGATTGAGGTAGCGTTGCTTGAATTCTTCAATCACCACACTACGCTGTACATCCAGACTTTTTTCACTGAAGGCCAATGAAAGCATCCTATCGCTCTCCAGCCATAGCGCAGTTTCCAGGTTCTGAGCCGGCAATGTCAGGTAGTAGTTTGTGATATCGTTGTTTGTAAACGCATTGTTTTCGCCTCCGGCAACCTGCAATGGTGCATCGTAGGAGGGAATGTTGACCGATCCGCCGAACATGAGGTGCTCAAACAAATGAGCAAATCCCGTGTGTTCGGGATCTTCATCGCGGGCACCCACATCGTAGAGGATATTCACTGCAACCAGGGGTGTGCCGTGGTCCTCATGCAAGAGGACCTTCAGGCCATTGTCGAGCGTAAACCGCTTAAAATGAATCATACATTGAAGTTTTCGGATGAACAGATACGGTTCTTTTCCTCGTGGTAAGAACGCATGATGCCGTGCAGGATTTCAGCTGCAGGTAATATGTCGCGGATTCCATAGGCAACCTGACCAATTTCAAGCTCACCTTCGTCAAGATCGCCCTCGAACATGCCTTTTTTTGATCGGCCTCTTCCAAGCAAGTTTTTCAATTCCTCAGGAGATGCTCCGCGTGCTTCAGCCGACTCTACATCCCTGAAAAACTTGTTCTTGATAAGCCGGACGGGCGTGAGTTGTTTCAATGAAAGCTGGGTCCCACCTTCCTCCGTATTGATCACGACCTGCTTGAATGCATCGTGCGCCGATGACTCTTCGGAGGCCACAAAACGGGAGCCGATCTGCACGCCTTCTGCACCCAGCGACATGCAGGCCAACATGGAACGGCCATCTGAAATTCCTCCGGCGGCGATAAGCGGAAGGTCAACGGTATCCCGAATCAGGGGAATCAGGCAAAGGGTTGTAGTTTCCTCCCGGCCGTTATGTCCGCCAGCCTCAAAGCCCTCTGCCACCAAGGCATCAACACCTGCCTCTGCAGCCTTTTTTGCAAATTTCCGGTTGGCAACGACATGCACCACGCGAATTCCCTGATCTTTCAAATAACCGGTCCAAGTTGCTGGATTCCCCGCAGATGTAAACACAATCGGAACCTTTTCGTCAACGATGGTCTTCATGTGCTCCTCAATATTGGGATAGAGCAAGGGCACGTTCACACCGAAAGGCTTCGAGGTGGATGCCTTGCATTTACGGATGTGTTCCCGGAGAACATCCGGATACATCGATCCCGCGCCGATCAGTCCCAAGCCTCCGGCATTGCTCACCGCAGCGGCCAATCGCCAGCCACTGCACCAAATCATTCCAGCCTGTATGACCGGATACTGAATTCCAAACAAACGGATGACACGGTTTTGCATGACGGCTGATATGTACCGCTAAAATAGATTGCTGAACCTCTGGTAATCGGAATCCGTTACCGAGTTATCCATACACGATATTGAATAGCGGACAATCGGTTCGGGTGTTTAACGTTACTTTTACGCTGCATGAAAATCATCATACCGGTTGCCGGTATCGGATCCAAGCTAAGGCCCCATACCCACACACAACCCAAGGCTTTGGTCCCGGTTGCCGGCAAGCCCATTCTCGCACACATTGTTGATTATCTTGTTGATGGAGGATTTCGGGATTTCATCTTCATTGTAGGGTATCTGGGTGACAAGATCGAAGGATTTATCCGTGAGCGCTATCCACATATCAACGCATCATTCATTGTGCAGGAGCCTCGTGAAGGGACCGGTCATGCCGTTTGGCTGACCCGGAACAATGTGCAGGCAAACGATGAACTGCTGATTGTACTTGGAGACACCATCATCGATTTTGATCTCAATCAACTCGTCAAAATACCCACAACAGCACTTGGTGTTCAAAAAGTCGATGATCCCCGGCAGTTCGGCGTGGCGGAAACAAACGACAAAGGGATGGTCACACGATTGGAAGAAAAACCAGTTATTCCTAAGTCCAACCAGGCGCTGGTGGGTATCTATAAAATCAAGCATGCGGGCAATTTGATGCAGGCCCTGGAGCACCTTATCACCAATGACCTAAGGCACCTGGGTGAATACCATTTGACCTACGGTATACAGCACCTTATCGATAACGGTGAACAAGTTACCACGTTCCAGGTTGGAAACTGGTTCGATTGCGGCAACAAGAACCACCTGCTGGAAACCAACGCTGTTCTGCTTAAGCGAAGCGCAGATGCTCCGGACAGAAGTTATCCATTCCCGAACACCGTTATTCTTCCGCCAGTCAGCATAGCCGATGGGTGCGACATCAGCGATTCCATCATTGGACCGAATGTTTCAATCGGTGATCATGCCGTTATTAAGCACTCTATTCTTTCCGATTCAATCATCGGATCCTACTCGAGGGTAGAAACAGCCATACTTCACCACAGCATTCTTGGCAGTGACGCCACACTCAAAGGCCTTAGCCAGAGCCTGAACATTGGTGACAGTACAGAAATTGACTTCAGTTAATCCAACCTATGCCACAGATAAAAGATCCAGTCATCTTCCCGTTGATCCGTAAAGAGTTGAAACGCCAGCGTGAGGGGATAGAACTTATCGCTTCAGAAAATTTCGTTTCAAAACAGGTCATGCAAGCCATGGGATCCTGCCTTACCAACAAGTACGCTGAAGGCCTGCCGGGGAAACGGTATTACGGGGGATGCGAAGTGGTGGATGTTATCGAGCAGGCAGCCATCGACAGGGCCAAGTCCTTGTTTGGTGCTGCTTGGGCCAATGTGCAGCCACACTCAGGTGCTCAGGCAAATGCTGCCGTGATGCTGGGCATTCTTAAGCCCGGTGATAAAATCCTCGGTTTTGACCTTTCACACGGTGGCCACCTCACGCACGGAAGTCCGGTCAACTTCAGTGGAAAACTGTACGATGCATCCTTCTATGGGGTGGAAAAGGACACCGGACGGATTGATTGGGACAAGCTGGAACAAAAGGCGAAGAAAGAAAAGCCGAAATTGATCATCTGTGGGGCATCCTCTTACTCACGTGATTGGGATTACAAACGCTTACGAGCAGTGGCCGACAAGGTTGGAGCCTTGTTACTTGCCGATATATCACATCCCTCCGGTTTGATTGCCAAAGGCATATTGAATGACCCCATTCCACATTGCCACATTGTAACAACAACAACCCACAAAACACTTAGAGGTCCCAGGGGAGGACTTATTCTTATGGGCAAGGATTTTCCGAACCCCATGGGTCTGAAAGCTCCCAATGGAGAAATCCGCATGATGTCGTCCATACTCGATGCGGCCGTTTTTCCCGGAACACAGGGAGGCCCACTGGAGCATGTGATTGCCGCTAAAGCCGTGGCATTCGGAGAGGCGCTTGAAGATGATTTTTTACGTTATACGGTTCAGGTAGTCCGAAACGCTCAGGCATTATCAAAAGCCTTCACCGAAAAAGGTTACCAGATCGTGAGTGGCGGAACCGACAATCACCTCATGTTAATCGACTTGCGTAACAAAGGAGTAACAGGCCGCCAAGCCGAAAATGCCCTTGTAAAAGCACACATCACGCTGAACAAGAACATGGTGCCTTTTGACGATAAGAGTCCTTTTGTTACTTCCGGAATCCGGGTTGGAACACCCGCCATCACCTCTCGCGGGATGAAGGAACAGCATATGAAGCGCATTGTAAACTTCATTGATAAGGCACTGCAAAAGCACGACGATGATAAACATCTGCTTAAACTTGGGTTGGATGTGAATTCTTATATGGAGCAATTCCCCTTGTACTGATGAGCAGGAAATACGCCTTCGAAGCGCCCGAACGACTTGCCAAATGTCGGTTCATAGTTTTTATTGGGGTTCTCCTGTTTTCCGCTTTTGTGTCGTCTGCACAAAGTGGGGGAGGAAGTACGTTTCAGTTTTTACAACTGCAAGCACCGGCCAGAATCCAATCCCTTGGAGGATGTGCTATCTCTACACCAGCTGATGATCTGAGTTTGATTGGAGGAAATCCCGCTCAATTGTCGGATCCTATGCACCGTCAGATTTCCTTTTCGCAAGCCTATCTTCCGGCGGGGATCCGGCATGGCTTGTTACAATCCGCCTACAAATTGAAATCGGTGGGCATGATCGCCGGTCAATTGCAATACATCCAGTACGGTACCTTTACCCGGGCGGATGAAAATGGCAATGCGATTGGCGAGTTCAGTGCGGCGGAATATGCTTTTCAATTGGGATGGAGCAGAAGCCTCGACTCATCCTTTCGGATAGGCGCGAACGTAAATTTCATCAGTTCCGCGTTTGACGACCAGCGTTCAAATGGTATTGCAGCGGATGCCGGTTTGTTTTGGCACAATAAAAAACACTTTCTTTCGGCAGCACTGGTCGTTAGAAACGCCGGCCGGCAATTGAAAACGTGGTCAGGTACCAGCCGCGAGGAATTACCCCTGGATATACAGGCAGGAATCAGCAAGCAGCTGTCCAAAGCCCCCTTTCGGTTCTCATTGATTCTTCAGCAACTGAACAAAGGAAAACTCGACTATGTAGATCCCGATGGATTCAGTACGGATCCACTGACGGGAGAAGTACAGGTTGACCAGCCAGGTGGATTACAGCGGTTTAGCAGACGCATCATTTTAAATACCGAGGTACTGCTGTCAAAAAACTTCAACATCCGTTTCGGATACAATTTCCTCCGCCGAAACGAACTGGCTTTCGCATCCAGAAAAGGATTGTCCGGAATCAGCCTTGGCACAGGTTTCAGAATAAACCGGTTTCAGTTGGCCTATGCACTCACCGTATACAACACGGCCGGAACAGCAAGCAGCTAGACCATATCAACCGGACTAGAACGTTTCAAAAAACGCTGATCAGGTCCGGTTGCGTTTCATTACCCGGCCCAACTCGCGTTTGGCCTCGGCTTGTTTCAGCGACTCGCGTTTGTCGTATTGCTTCTTACCTCTCGCCAGGCCAATCTCCAATTTTGCAAAACCGCGATCGTTCAGATACATCCTGACCGGAATGACGGCAGTTCCTTTTTCACGAAGCTTCGACAAGATTTTTCGTAGCTGATGCGCATGAAGTAACAACTTACGTTCCCTACGCGGCTCATGGTTGTTGTACCCGCCGTGTTCGTAGGCACTGATGTGCATATTCTTGACCCACAGTTCCTCCTTGCGGAAGAAGCAATACGAATCGGTGAGGTTCGCTTTACCCTCGCGAACCGCCTTGATTTCAGTTCCTGTAAGCATGATTCCGGCCTCCCAGGTATCACTGATAAAAAAATGATGGGCAGCCTTCCTGTTCGAAATCTGTACCGATGGAGACTATTACATTGCACCAAAGCTAGTCAAACGCACAGGGGTGTACAGTCGCGTACAATAAGAACCGTAATCCGGACTTTATGACGCACGGAGTCAACGGTAGAGCCAAGCAGGAAATCCATCAGAGCTCGGT
>JBJTJB010000413.1:0-1834 GCA_046095245.1 Bacteroidota bacterium
GACAACAGCCTGACCAAGCCATGAAGAAAGCCCTCGTCATCATCAATCCGATAGCCGGTAGCGGCACTGGCTTGCACCTGTTGGGTTTGGCGCAAAACAGTCCGCTTGCCTCCGGCGTGGAGCTGGAGTTGCAGGTGACACAAGGACCCGGACATGCTGCACAACTTGCGGACGATGCACTTGCACGGGGTTTCGATACGCTGGTTGCCGCAGGCGGAGATGGAACGGTGAATGAAGTCGCCTCCCGACTGGTGCACACCACAGCTCGTTTGGGCATCATTCCGCTGGGTTCGGGAAACGGGTTAGCCAGACAACTGGGCTGGTCGGATAAACCCGACCTCGCCATGAAGCAATTGCTCCATTCCGACACGCAGAAAATCGATACGCTATCGCTGAACGGACGCTTTGGTGTGAATGTATCGGGACTCGGCCTGGATGGCTATGTTGCCTGGAGATTCAACCACGAGGGTCACCGCGGACTCAGCAATTACACGCGCATCGCCTTGCAGGAATTTTTCCGATACCCTTCGGTACAGTATACGATCCGTAGTGGCCGGCAAGATGAATTCACCCGGAACGCACACATGTGTGTGATTGCAAATTCGCCTGAGTTCGGAAACAAAGCGCTCATTGCACCTCGTGCACTGTTGAGCGATGGTCTCATGGATATCGTGTTCGTGCGCAGGCCTCCGCTTCACCGACTTCCAGGTATCATGCTCCGCCTCTTTCGCGGAAACCTCAAGGACAATGCCTGGGTTGAAACCCATCAAACGAATCACATTTCCATCAAAACCGACCGTCCGGTACACCTGCACATCGACGGTGAAGCGCTGCCTCCAACCGAAACACTGGAAGTTCGTGTGTTGCCGGGTAGTTTGTTGATTGCAAAACCGGGTGCCGCATGAGTCAACACCTCGACCGTCACTACTGGGACACCCGATACACGGAGCAAAATACAGGCTGGGATCTGGGACAACCCTCGCCTGCTTTGTGCCGGTTCATGGATTCCATCAGCGACCGGCAGGTTTCCGTTCTGATTCCCGGTTGTGGCAATGCCTACGAAGCCGCTTATTTGCATGCCAGGGGCTTTGAGCAGGTTCATCTGCTGGATATTTCCCCCTTGCCCCTGAAGCAGTTTCTGCAACGGATTCCGGATTTTCCGCAAGAGCATGTGCATTGCATCGACTTCTTTCAGCACCGAGGGAGCTACGACCTCATTTTGGAACAAACCTTCTTTTGCGCCCTTGACCCTTCGCTCAGAGATCGTTACGCGCAACACATGAAGCAATTGCTCAAACCCGGAGGAAAGCTGGTTGGCTTGTTGTTCGCTACCCGTTTCGATGCACCTGGTCCCCCGTTTGGTGGAGAAGAAAGCGAATACCGGAACTTGTTCGCCCCCCACTTCCGTTCGGTAGCGCTGGAGCCTTGCACGGCATCCATTCCGGCCCGGAGCGGACGGGAGCTCTGGATGGAATGTCAGCGGGATTGACCCGATGACCTACCTTTGCAACATGTGGAAATGGGTGTGCCTTTTTATGCTGGCCTCGGCCTGGAGTGTTCAGGCACAGCCGGACACCAGGCGGGAGTGGCAGCTCGACTACACGCTCAATTACCTGGAACAAAGCATCGGATTTCCGGTTCCGGAGGGTGCCAGACTGGACCTGTACGATACCGTAGTGACCTGGCTGGGTACGCCCTACCGCTTCGCCGGCAACAATGAACGGGGTATCGACTGCTCAGGCTTTGTCAACATCCTTTGCAGCAGGGTGTACGGCGTGAATCCCGGCGCCCGCAGCTCGACCGAGATGTACGAGCGCGTAGATCACATAGACCG
>JBJTJB010000414.1:0-3652 GCA_046095245.1 Bacteroidota bacterium
TACCCCCCCTGGGAGTTCTGGTTAAAGGAAAACTGATTATTTTGATTATCCTGTTCGAAAGCAGGTTGTCCGGCCCCTTGATAGGTGTTTTGGGCTGGCTGCGACGAATAGTCCTCCGGCCTGCTGGTGGGATTGGTTTCCTGGGTCTGAACCGGATAGTCGTTCATCCGCTCATCGCGTCCGGAGTAATACACATCGTCACTTCCGGTACGGGCCATTCGGCCTGCTGAGCATGAACTGATGCTGATGGTTGCCGCTGCGATGACGACGGCGATGCTGAGCGTTTTCATGGTGCTTACGCTGTTAGGAGGGATGGACCGGAAGAAGCGTGTTTTCATACGTGTTGATCGTTGACGTTGCCTATGTGCGGTCTGTTTCCCAATTTTGTTCCTTGCGCATCAGGCAAACACCTTGCCAAACTTTGTAAAGATAGACCGATTATGAGCGAGCAGCTGACCTCAAGAAGCGAAAATTACTCCCAATGGTATCAGGATCTGGTCATTAAGGCCGATCTGGCCGAAAACTCGGCCGTCAGAGGATGTATGGTTATCAAGCCCTACGGGTATGCGATATGGGAGAAAATGCAAGAACATCTCGATCGCATGTTCAAGGAAACCGGACATGTGAATGCCTATTTCCCCTTGTTTATCCCCAAGTCCTTTTTCTCAAAGGAGGCCAGCCACGTGGATGGTTTTGCCAAGGAGTGTGCTGTTGTGACCCACTACAGGTTGAAGAACGCCCCGGATGGATCAGGGATCATCGTGGACGAGGATGCCAAACTGGAAGAGGAGCTGATTGTACGTCCCACCTCTGAAACGATCATTTGGAATACCTACCGTGGTTGGATTCAGTCATACCGCGATTTACCAATCCTCGTAAATCAATGGGCTAACGTCGTCCGCTGGGAGATGCGTACCCGGTTGTTTTTACGGACAGCCGAATTTCTCTGGCAGGAAGGGCATACAGCGCATGCCACTGCCGAAGAGGCCATCGGAGAAACACGCCAAATGCTCGATGTGTATGCCACCTTTGCCGAAGGGATTTTGGCCGTTCCGGTCATTAAAGGCACTAAAACGGCCAATGAGCGCTTTGCGGGTGCGCTTGATACCTTATGCATTGAAGCCCTGATGCAGGATGGGAAAGCGCTTCAGGCTGGAACATCTCATTTTCTCGGTCAGAATTTTGCAAAGGCGTTTGATGTGAAGTTCACAGGAAAGGATGGTAAGCAGGACTACGTTTGGGCGACCTCCTGGGGTGTTTCAACCCGACTGATGGGAGCTTTGATCATGTCGCACAGTGATGATGCCGGCCTAGTGCTACCTCCGCGTCTTGCGCCTATCCAGGTGGTAGTTGTACCCATCTATAAGAACGACGAGCAACTTGGTCAGTTGGATCTTTTCGTGATGCCGATTCTGGCGGCATTGAGGTCGAAGGGTATCACTGTCAAATACGATAACCGAGACACCCACAAACCAGGGTGGAAATTTGCCGAATATGAGTTGAAAGGGGTTCCCGTGCGAATCGCAATCGGACCCCGCGATATGGAAAATGGTACTGTCGAAGTAGCTCGCCGCGATACGCGTGAAAAGGCAGTATACCAGGTTGCAGATCTGGATCATAAAATCGCGCACCTTTTGGAGCAGATCCAGGATAACATTTACCGGCAAGCGCTTACCCGCAGAGAGGAAAGTACACACCGTGCCGATACATGGGAGGAGTTCAATCAGATTCTGGATGAAAAGGGTGGATTTGTATACGCCCACTGGGATGGCACATCCGAAACCGAGCAGAAAATCAAGGAAATGACCAAGGCGACGATTCGGTGCATTCCCTTGGATAATCCGCAAGAAGAGGGGAAGTGTATCCTGACAGGCAATCCGAGTAATCAGCGGGTAATATTTGCCCGGGCATACTGATTGATGAAGGGAAAGGCCTTACAATTGTTCTTTATTTGAACAAAAACCAACATGCAGCAACCGTCAGAGCAATTGGTCAGCACAATCCTTTCGAAATGCGGATTGGCAAAGGATGTCATCGACAAATCCGCTCAGGTGTTAAAGTCGCTAAAGGCTGTTTTACAGGAGAAAGAAGCCAGCCTGCGCAAGGCTGTTCACGTCCATGATTCACGGATCCAGATCCAGTATAAGGACCGTGGTGCATTTGAAGCTGAGTTTCGCGTAGGCGATGATCTGTTGATTTTCTCCATGCACTCAACGGCCTTGGTGTTTGAGCCAGCCCACCCCATTTGGAAAAACTCCTGGGTTTCGCTCGATCACGGCAGAGGTACAGTCGGTATGATCAGCGTTTATAATTTCCTGACAGAATCCATTAGAAATGAGCGCAGGAACGACCCCGGATTTCTGATTGCACGTTTGTTTATAGGCAAGGATGGCCATTGTTTCGCAGAAGGGAAGCGTCAACTCGGGGTTCTTTTTAACGACTACAGTTCCAACCAGGCTAGCCCGGACCTGCTCACCGAATTTGTAAACGCTGCAATTGCATTCAGTCTTGATGTAGATGCTAACGTTCCATCGTTCGATCAGATGAAAGAAATCACCGTCATTGAAGCCATGGTAAACACCATGCAGAGTGCGGGTTCAACAGGAAAGCGGCTTGGATTCAAGTTTGAATCTGAAGGAAGCGTCGAATCATAAAAAACGCCGACCGGTGGTCAGCGTTTTTTTTAAGCCGGGCGATACTGTCTATTTGCAATCTTTCGATTCGCCGATGATTTTAATGGCATTGGTGGCCTGCTCCACTTTCGGGTCGATTGCAAGCACGCGGTTCCAATAATCCAACGAGGCCTTGCAGTCTTTTTTTCGCAGGTATGCAACCGCGATGTAGCTGTTCGCTTCAATGAGGTCCTTGCTGTACTTGGTTGTATTGGCCGGGTCTGTGCCAATGAGTTCGATGTATTTCTGGTAGGGCTCAATGGCGCTGAAACTCACAAACGCAGAGTCGATTTGACTATTGGTCCGGCCGAGATATAGGTAACCGTTCGGCCAGTTCGGATTCAATTCGGTGACTTTTCTGAAGGCGCTATCGGCTCCCGCAAACTCGCGGTTTTGGTAGAGAGCCTTGCCCAGGTTGTAATAATCCGCACTGCCTACTTTATGGTGATTGGCAATTTTGCGTCGGTAGGCACTGGCCGATACGCTATGCCGTTTGAGTTTAGTTGCCATTTTACCAAGGTCGTCGTAGTGTTCGCTGAATCGAGGATCCATTCCGATTGCCCTCCACAGGTATTCCATGCCGAGTGAATCGTTTCCGGATTTCACCAAGGCCTTTCCATAATATGCGTAATCTCGGCTGATGCGTTTAGCTGTATCGTTGGCAGTGAGTTCGAACACCTTGGTTAAGGCTCTCATGGCTGTATCGATTCGTTCGTTCTCGGTTGCTACATAACCGATGATCCGCATCATGTACAAGTTACTCGAGTCGGCTTTGCTGATTTTATTGAGCTCATCCTGTGCTTCCTTGAAACGTTCCGCCTCAAGCAGGAATGCAGCGCCTCTCAATCGCGCACGGGTATTGAATTTGGAAATCTCCAGATACAGCCGGTAGTTTTCAACGGCATTATCGATTTTTTTCATGGCGAAATAGGTTTCCGCCTTTTCACGATACGCCGGAGCGAAGTTCGGATCCATGCGTA
>JBJTJB010000415.1:0-3881 GCA_046095245.1 Bacteroidota bacterium
TACCGGATCCACGCAACGCGGTACGTTTCTGGACACCCCGTACGAATCGTTTCCGGATATGGCTGTCCCGGCTGAGCTCAATGAACGCCTATCCCTTGAGTTGAACACAAGCCTACCGAAGAGCGTCACCCTTCCGGAGAATTTCCGTGGCAAAGTGTTTCTATACAACTACTACAACCTCGATCCGACCTGGTGTGCACAGGAAGAAGGACTTCGAATCCTATTGTTAGAACCTGAGCACTTTAAACGCTATCCGGTTTCGGAGCAGTGTATCCGCTTCCTGCTCGACCTGGCCGCAAACATTCCAGGCATAATAATCCGCAGTGAGTCACTCGCCTCGCTTCAACAGCACCTGCCGGATGCGGAGTTTCATTACCGTGAGCATCCCCTAACTGGACATTATACCGGAATCAAGCATCAACGTGAATGGATGTGTGGAGAGGTGAACGGGTATTTCCCATCGTTCTTTGCCTACTGGAAACGGGCAGAGAAACACCTGCGAAAGATTTTTGGATGATGTTGTGATGTGATGGCTTAGCGATTTGCCGATCTGTCATTGTGTTAAACATGACGAGTAAACCCAAACTGATTCGGCTCGTTGAACATCGGAAATAGGAGCGGCGAGGTCGTAATAATGACCGTCCTCAGAGCGATTTAATTGAAAAAGTGCGCTTAACGTTTGCGCTTATACGCATCGTGTAGCCCCTCCCCGGAGAGGATCTGATCGCGGTATTTATTGATTCGTGCCGTTCGGGTAGCAGCTTGTTTAGCCTCGCTGAAATGGATGACATATCCCCGCTGTCGGCCCGGCGTGAGGGACAAAAACGACTGCTTATACACAGCATCCTGCTCGAACACTTCGTGCAGTTCATCCGGCCACCGTTGATCTTTAACAACACGTTGGACCTTCTCGCCTCGCTCCTCCAGTTCAATGGCCTGATGGATGAAATTCAAGAGCGCGGCCTGGTGCTTTTTTACATCGGACAAGTTCGTTGCCCGAAATGCGCGAGTCGAATTTGAATTTGGCCCGGGAATGACCAAGATGCTCTTTGAATCATGAATCAACGCGCCTTTGAAAAACCCAACCGATACATGGTTCTTGAAGGCACCGAGCATCAGGACGTTCTTTCCGTTATGCGTGTAGCACGGAGCACCCCATTTGCGTTCTTCGGTCAGGCCGGTTGACAAGACAAGGGTTCGCAACGCATCCAGCACCAGGTTCCAGCGATGCACCTTACACTCGGGGGTGGCACCCAGGGAGCAGCGCATACAACCGTCGAGCAGATAGGCGTCGACCGCAGGATTTCGGTTGTTGGATGGAGTTGATTTTGCCATCGGGACTTTGAAGCGATTGATACGTTAATCGGAAGGGATGCCTGTACAATACACGGTGTGGATACAGGACCTATGCTTTTTTTGACGTATGACCGACCCTGCTCGGGGTCATTCACGGACTACACAATAGGCCACTTCCGCAGGGGGCCGCCACTCCTCCTCCCCAGGCACAAAAATATCGGTTCGAAACCAAGTATCCGGTAAATAAACGTTTAAGTACACTAGTCATCCCCAAAAACCTCCTGCACAAAAAACCTTATCCCCTCCCACTTCATCTTTTGCAATCCTACAAAATCCTCCTTGCACCGCATCTGTATTCATTTCATTAAACAAGCTCATCGTTGTGCCGGTTGTCAACCACTGTAGCCTGTCCTTCCACTCTTCTATCCCCCACCAAAAACACAGCAGGCCTCCCCGATATGGAGAAGCCTGCTGAAATGGGTGTACTGCTGTTGCTTATTGCTCAGAAGAAGCCAGGCGTACGTTTACGGCATTGATGCCGCGACGGCCTTGCTCGGTTTCGAAAACAACGGTGTCGTTTTCACGGATGTTCTCACGAAGTCCGCTGACATGTACGAAGATCTCTTCGCGGTTCTCATCAACGATGAATCCGAATCCTTTGGTTTCGTTGAAGAATTTTACTGTTCCTTTTTTCATTGTGTTTGGGTGTTATGCCGGAAAGGGTCCGGCGTGATGAATGTGTTTGAATTTGAGCGTAGGGAATATCCTGTGGCCCGAAGGTTCAGGATTTAAGGGTATGGAAACGTACGGTATGCAGGCAGTGTAGTGAGGAGTGGTGTTGAATCAGGTAAAGCTCCTTCACGCGTGGACCAGGGTCCGGAAATGGCTTGCTGTGTTCAATTGATGGACAAATGTACGGTTAATCCACCACAAAAGAGTACTATTGGGGAAAATAAACTGGAAATTGGACATTTCGCTTAAAAAACAGCTCAAATTCACCGGAGCAGACCAAAAAGAGTTCTATGCGGAGCTGCGCTCGCGCGTTGACGCCTATTTCAGTGAACGTGGCATTTCCAAGCATGCCAACCTGGAAATGGTCCTGAAAACCGTGGTAATGGTAGGCGGTTACCTGGGTATATACGTGACCCTGCTCCTGATTTCGCCCGGGGGTATTTTACCGTGGGTCCTGTTCGTGCTCATGGGTGTAGCCCTGGCCGGAATCGGTATGAGTGTGATGCACGATGCAAACCACGGGGCCTATTCGTCACTCCCCTGGGTGAACCGCCTGGTGGGATATTCGCTCAACCTGGTCGGTGGCAGTGTCTTCAACTGGAAGCTTCAGCACAACGTATTGCATCATACCTACACCAACATCATCCATTACGATGATGATATTGCCGACAAACTGGTGCTGCGGATGTCGCCCCATACAAACGTGAAAGGGCTTCACCGCTATCAGGTGGTATACGCCTTTCTGTTTTATGGCATTTTGACCTTGTATTGGGCCTTACTTAAGGATTTCGTTCAGTTTGCACGCTACAAGCGTATCGGCGTGAATGGACAAACGACCGCAGAAAACCGGATGACCCTGGCACGGATCGTGGGGGCGAAGTTGTTTTATTTCGGATATTCCCTGTTCATCCCGTTATTGGTTGCACAACTCAGCGCAGGCACCTGGATCGCAGGTTTTTTGCTGATGCATTTTGTAGCGGGCATGATTCTGACGGTGGTGTTCCAGCTGGCCCACACGGTGGAGGGGACCACACATCCGCTGCCCTCTGATCAGGGAACGATGGAAAACAGCTGGGCTGTGCACCAGTTACACACGACAGTTGATTTTTCGCGCAACAACAGGCTGATTTCGTATTACGTTGGAGGCCTGAATTTCCAAATCGAGCACCACCTGTTCCCGCGGATCTGCCATGTGCACTATCCCGCCATCGCACCCATCGTGGAGCAGACAGCCCGGGAATATGGCATACCCTACATGGAAAACAAGGGGATGTTCGAGGCTCTGCAATCGCATGTACGCACATTGCAGCGGTTCGGACGGGCCGAGGTGGAGTTCGGGTGAGCTTGGCGTAAAAGGAATTGCTTAACCCGTTGTTGCCTGTATGATGATGTAGTACACAGGCATGCCGATGGTGATGTTGAACGGAAACGTGACGCCAAGGGCCATTGGTACATATAGCCCCGGATCAGCTTTTGGAGCAGCCATACGCATCGCAGCCGGAACAGCAATATAGGATGCGCTTGCAGCCAATACGGCGAAAATGAAACGGTTTCCGATATCATCGGTCACGAGTTGACTACACCAGGCAACCAAACAGCCGTTCAGGGCTGGGACCAGCAAGGCAAACAAGCTTACGAACCAACCGTATTTCAGAAAGGAACCGAAGCGTCTGGCGGTTACCATTCCCATTTCAAGCAGAAAAATGGCCAGAAACCCCTTGAAGATGTCGGTGGTAAATGGTTTAATCCCTTCGGCTTGCCTGGCGTCCGAAATCAACCCGATCAACAGACTGCCCAAAATCATCAATACACTTCCATTGGTGAAGGAATGGTGGATGATTTTACCCATGCTG
>JBJTJB010000416.1:0-8402 GCA_046095245.1 Bacteroidota bacterium
TCGCCGGTAGCCGCCGTAACCATGCCTCTACAAGGTTCAGATCACCGGAACCTGAGCCAGCACTCCACCCTGTGCGGTGCCTGCAAGGATGTCTGTCCGGTTAAAATCGATATTCCATCGTTGCTGTTGGAGAACCGCAAACTCTTTGTAGAACGCGGAGATACCCCGAAAGGAGAGAAGTGGTTTTATTATGCCTGGAAGAAAAGCATGTTGAAGCGCGACCTGATCAGCTGGACCCGCTTGAATCCCCGCAACAAGGTCCTCAATGGCCTGTACCGCTCTGCCACGGGTTTGCGTGATATGCCATTGGATACAGGCGGTGAAAAAACATTCAACCAGTGGTACCGGGAACAAATGAATTACCGGTGAGCCCCTCTCCTATTTCCATTTCCCCCTTGACAGTGATCTGCCATACCGTAGAGGAGTTGCGCCAGCGGTTGCAGACATACCGCGCTGATAAGCGTCGCATCGGATTTGTTCCGACCATGGGTGCGCTTCATGCGGGTCACTTATCACTTATTGCAAGGGCGCTGTCCGAATGCGATGCGGTGGTGTGCAGCATTTTCGTAAACCCCGCGCAGTTCAACGATCCGTCCGACTTCGCCAATTATCCCGTCATGCAGGACCAGGACCTGCACCTGCTGCAGCATGCAGGGTGCCAGCTGGCCTTCGTTCAATCGGTCAGCGAAATCTATCCCGACGGGTACACTCCCATCAACCTGGATTTCGGCGGTCTGGGCAGCGGCATGGAAGGGGCATCACGCCCGGGTCATTTCCAAGGCATGGCCACGGTGGTAAAGCGCCTGTTCGACATCGTGGAGGCCGATGTGGCATACTTCGGAGAAAAGGATTTCCAGCAACTGGCCATCGTTCGGCACATGGTTAAGCACCTGGGACTTTCTGTCCGTATTGAAGGTTGCCCTACACTGCGCGAGCCCGATGGCCTGGCCATGAGCTCCCGCAACCTGTTGCTAAGTCCCGAAACGCGAAAAGCAGCCGCCGCAATTCCCGAGGCCCTGCGGCAGGCCGGAGAACGCATCCCACACCTGAGCCCGGCAGCCGTCCGTGAGTTGGTCATCCGCTTCATCGAAAAAGACCCGCGGCTTCGGGTGCAATATTTCAGCCTGGTGGATCCGATCAGCCTTCAGGAGGTGGAGCAGTGGGATGACCGGTCGGAAGTGCAAGGGTGCATCGCTGTACTGACCGACGGACCACGACTGATCGACAACATGCATTATTCCGTGAAAAACACGGAACTTCACCATTAATCCCCGACCCCGATGATAAATCGCTTATTGCTGTGCGCAGCGTATCTGCTGATTGGATTTGGTGCACACGCCCAGTTCACCACCGACACCCTACAGAATACCGTCATTCAAAGCCTTGCCGGTTCAGAGCAATCTGTTCCGATCAGTGCGACCACCCCTACCGGCCAAACCTATGTGAGCTGGTTCGACAACAGCAGCGGGCAGTATGTACTCCGCATGCAATTACTCGATGCGAACGGGAATGGATTGTGGGGCAGCGGCGGCATGATTGTGAGTTCCTTTCCGCAGAGTACAGCGTTGTTCCGCTACGATATGGCGGCCGATGCCAACGGCAATGCGGTGGTCGCTTTCCAGGATGAGCGCAGTGGAAGCCTGAAAGTGGTTGCCTACAAACTCAATGCAGCAGGCAATTTCCTGTGGGGCAACAACGGAGTATCGCTCGTTGATTCAACCGCCGACGGACTTGGGCCCGCAATCACCTTTGTCGATAACGGTGATGCTATTGTTGCCTGGAACGCCAACATCGGTTCCGCCAAATGGATTTCGATGCAGCGCATCGGATCTACAGGAAACATCGTGTGGTCCAAGCGTATCCAGGACAACAACAAATACTCGCGCCCCGACCTCATTCCCAGCGGCAGTGACGGATTCATACTGTTGTATGTGAAAGAGACCGGCAGTTTCCCCGCGGCCACCAGTACCCTTTTCGCCCAGCGGTACAACGGAACAGGAAATGGCACCTGGGCGAACCCGGTTCAGTTGTCGAGCAAAACCACTTCATTCTTTTTCTTCCCCCAGATCGTTTCGGACGGTAACGGCGGCGGTTTCACACTTTTCGATACATCGAACCCGGCCAACCCGGCCCTGATCGATGTATATGCCCAGCATGTGTCGGCTACCGGAAGCTTGTGGTCGGCTACCGGAACACAACTGGCCAATTCCACCACCGATGTGAAATTGACCGGTGGCTTCTGCTACGAAAGCGGAAGCAACACGCTTTGCGCAGCCATTCAAATACTCAACAGCTCACAATCCAATTCCGGCTTTTCGCTGCAACGTGTGGATGCTGCCGGTACTGTGTTGTTAGGAGCGAACGCATTCATGCTGAAACCGGTGAGCCCGACCTATTACCGACCGCTGGCATTGGTTTCGGCAGCCGGTAGCCTTATGCTGTTGTACCAGCAAGGAGGTGGCTTCGGAACACAACTACTCAATGCGATGAAAACGGATCTTTCCGGTGCTCCGCTTTGGGGTTATGATCCAACCTTCTGCGCAACGCCCAGCAGCAAAGACGACCTGACAGCAGGAGCCTTCACCAACAACCAGGTGGTAGCCGTGTGGAGCGACGACCGGCTTGGAATCGGTTCCGATCTAGGCATCTATGCACAGAACATCGACATCAACGGCAACTACGGTGTGCTAACGGGGATCGATCAGCCCATAACGGCTTCGGATATCCGCATCTTCCCCAACCCCGGAAGATATGCGAGTTTGCTGGTGTCGTCGGATCGTGCTGAACGGGCCGAACTCAGGCTCTACTCCCTCAGCGGAAAACTCCTCCACACCGATGTGCTGAACCTACAGGCCGGCGAAAACCGGTTCCCGCTTCCCCTCGCCGAATCAAGGGAGGCACTTATCCTTGAATTGCAGCGTGAATCGGGCGTTTCACGCCTGCGCTGGATCCGTTAAGAATTGGCTGTGTAAACCATTATTAAACAACTATTATGTACGGACTCGTCAATCAAGCCATCCAGGGACTGGTGGTAGACCACCACGGAGAAGAGGCTTGGGCACGCATCAAGACCAGAGCCGGGGTACAAGAAGAAGTATTCCTGAGCAATACCATTTACGACGACAGCGTGACCTATAACCTGGCCGGAGCGGCAGCCGAGGAGCTGGGTGTATCGCTCAGCGACGTGCTGATCGGATTCGGAAAGTATTGGGTCCTGCGCGTTGGCAAGGAAAAGTACGGCGCACTGATGATGGCCGGCGGATCCAATTTCGGAGAATTCCTGGTGAACCTCCCCAACTTCCACAGCCGGGTGATGTTGATCTACACCGACATTACGCCGCCCGAATTCAAGGTGGAGGAAACAAGCCGGGGCAACTATCGCCTGCACTACTACTCAACACGCCCTGGCCTTACCTCCTTCATGCAGGGCCTATTGGAAGGCTTGTCTGAACTCTACGGCGCACAATCGCAGATCCGCTGCACCGGCTCACGGGCCGACGGACTCGACCACGATATATTCGAGATCGCCCTTGTATGAAACAACACGTCCGGCTGGATCAGGAGCACTTCGAACGGCTGTTTCCGTTCTACTTCGTTCTCGACCGCAGCATGCGCATCCTTCAACGGGGCAAAAGCCTCGAAAAGCTGATCGGTGCAGCCGAAGAACCCTTTGAATCGCGGTTCCGGTTTATCCGCCCGGGCCTGGGCATCCGTTATGCGTTCGATAGTATCATTGAGTATAGAAAACAGATCTTCATTCTCCGCAACATCGGTACGGGGGGGATTGAATTCCAACTTAAGGGCGAGTTCCTCCCCGATGAGGCGAACGAACGATTGATTTTTTGCGGATCACCCTGGATCACCAGCGAGGAGCGATTTACTTCACTGGGCCTAAAACTCAACGACTTCGCGCTGCATGATTCTGTAGCGGATTTTCTGCACGTTCTGAAAGCGCAGCAGATGAGCTATTCAGACTTGTTTGCACTCAACGAGCAGATCGAGAAGAGCCGGCGCGAACTGGCCGACAAAAACATGGAGCTTCAGGATGCAAACATGGAACTGGACCGCTTTGTGTACAGCACCTCGCACGACTTGAGAGCCCCCTTGCTGGCCATCACCGGACTCATTGACCTGATCGTGGAAAAAAGCCCGGGTAATGCCGAAGTCATCGAGTATTCACGCATCATCAAGGATACATCGCACCGCCTCGACGGTATCATCCGTGAGATCCTAACGTATGCGAAGAACCGAAGTATCCTTATCCTGCCCGAACCTGTCGACATTGAAAAGATGGTCCACACCATTTTCGATTCGGCCAGATACTATTCCAACTATCCGGTTGAGCTGGGATTTGAGATGAAGCACGAGGATGTGTTCGTGTCGGATAACTTTCGCCTTCAGTCAGTGTTATCCAATATCATCACCAATGCCATCAAGTACCGCCGTGATGACGGCACTCCGGCCAAAGTCACCTTTCGGTCGACCGTTACCGCAGAAAAGGGCATCTTCGAAGTAGAAGACAATGGGCAGGGCATACCAAAAGAGCGTTTGCCTCGTATCTTCGAGATGTTCTACCGGGCATCGAACAGTTCGCCGGGTAGTGGCCTGGGGCTCTACATCTGCCATGAGGTCGTAAAGAAACTTGGTGGCGAAATTCACGTACAATCGGAACCCGGCAGGGGAACCACCTTCACGGTGACCTTGCCAAATCTGAAACCAGAATGAAATACAGATTCATGCTCATCGACGACGACGGCATCTTCAACATGCTGAATAAAAAGGTCATTACCGAATCCGGTCTGGCCGAGGAGATCGTTGTACATACTTCTGCCGAAGATGCACTTCGGAGCCTGGATACTGACCTTGCCGAAGGAAAATCACTTCCCCATGTGTTGTTTTTGGATATCCGCATGCCCCTGATGGATGGATTCGAGTTTCTGGAAGAACTTCGCAAACGCCCCGACAGCAAGCTGAATGAAATGAGCATTTTCATGCTGACCAGCTCGCTCGACCTCAACGACCGGGCACGATCCATGGAGTATCCGCAGGTTAAAGGATTCTGCACCAAGAACCTGGACCGGGCAAAACTTGACGACTGCGTTGCCACCGTGAAGGCCGCCTGAGGCCTTTCGAAGCCCATATCCATTTTCCTACCTTTGCCGCGCTATGACGATCCAGGTCCTGAAATCGAAGATTCACCGTGCGCGCATCACCCAGGCCGAATTGCATTATGTCGGCAGTATCACGCTCGATCCAGAACTGATGGAAGCCGCCAACCTCATTGAAGGGGAAAAGGTGCAAATCCTGAACATCAACAATGGCGAGCGCCTCGAAACCTATGTTATTACAGGTCAGCGCGGTAGCGGTCAGGTTTGTATCAACGGACCCGCCGCCCGACGAATGCATGTGGGCGATATGATCATCGTGATTTCGTACGCCAGCATGGACTTTGAAGCGGCCAAGCAATTCAAGCCCTGGCTTTGCTTCCCCGACCCTGACAATCACCCCGTACTTTCCTGATTTGGAACGCATTAAGACCCTTGTCCGCACCCTGCTGTTTTTGGGCATCGGTGTGGGTCTGCTGTGGCTGACCTTCCGTAACCAGGATTTCAGCACCGTTTGGCATAAAATGTCCGCCGCCGATCCCTTTTGGATCGGCATCTGCATCCTCTGTTCCATAGCAGCCCTCATCAGCCGTTCCATGCGCTGGATTCAACTCACCGAGCCGATGGGGTATCGCCCCCGCTTGTCGAGCACCTACCATGCGCTGATGTTCGGCTACCTGGCCAATATGGCCCTGCCCCGGCTGGGAGAGGTATCGCGCTGCGGAGCCCTGAGTAAAAGCGACCAGATTCCCTTTCAAAACCTCATCGGCACCGTCATTGTGGAACGGGCCCTGGATGTGCTGGTCTTGGCAAGCTGCATCCTGCTTACCGCCGTGCTGGAGTTTGACCGCCTTGGACATTTCCTGATTGACAAGCTGTATGTGCCCCTGAGCGAAAAAGCTGGCAGCGGAACTCTTCTGTTTCTTGCAGCAGCCGGCTTGATTGGCACCTTCGCCTTGATTGCCGCCTTTCGTATGAGCAATCCGCCGGCATTCGTACAAAAGATCCGCACCCTGGGCGCAGGCGTATTGACTGGACTGAAAAGCGTCCTGCAAGTGCGGCGGAAAGGCCTGTTCCTGTTCCATACCCTGTTCATCTGGCTGATGTATTATGGCATGAGCTATTGCTGCTTCCTGGCTTTGCCCGAAACCCGGCAGCTGGGGGCATCTGCCGCACTCTTTATTATGGTATTGGGCGGAATCGGGATGAGTGCCCCTGTTCAGGGAGGCATCGGCGTGTACCATACCCTGGTGGCACAGGGGTTATTGTTATACGGACTGGCAGAAACCGATGGGATCGTATACGCTACGCTCTCCCACACCGTTTCTACCTTGTTACTGATTGTATTAAGTATCCCTTCCATGCTGCTCCTCTTCTTTTCGATCAAGTCCAAACCCTCACTCAGCGCATGAACCACTTGCAGCACATCGAACACAAGGTGATGGACCCGTCAAAGCTCGTCCAACACCTGGGCAAATGGCGCAACCAGGACTGCAGGATCGTATTCACCAACGGCTGCTTCGACCTCCTGCATCGGGGTCATGTGGATTACCTGGCCCGGGCCGCCGATTTCGGCGATAAACTGATTATCGGACTGAATACCGATGCATCGGTCCGCCGGTTAAAAGGTGAACACCGCCCCATCAACGACGAAACCAGCCGGGCGCTCTTGCTGGCTGCCCTGGGTTTTGTGTCGGCAGTCGTCCTCTTCGATGAGCCTACTCCGCTGGAACTGATCCGCACCGTACAACCCGATGTATTGGTAAAAGGAGCGGATTATACCCCGGAATCGATTGTCGGATACGACGTGGTGACGGCTCGGGGAGGTCGTGTTGAGGTGATTCCCTTCCTGGATGGATACTCTACCACCGGCATTGAACAGCGAATTCGGGGAAAAATGTAAGATTCGGCCCGATTTTGCGCCATTACCCCTTTAACTTTGACTGAACATTGCAGTACAACAAACGCAAAAAAACAAGCAATGAAACACTTCATCTGGATCATCTCCGCCCTGGCGATGTTCACCTTCAGCAGCTGCGAACAGAACGACCTCCTGCTTTCCGAAAAGAAACTTGAGGCCGACCTGGAAAAAACCTGGAAGTACATTTATGCCTACGAGGGCGAAACGAACGAAATGTGGACATTCCAAAACGGAACCGTTACGCTGCGGGTCGATAACGAGACCTACTCGGGCACCTACAGCATCGATGCCAAGGTTTCGAAGGCCTATGTAAAGCTGAACAACTTCACCTTTACCGGTGTTACGAATTCGGGTATGCAGGCTGCAGACCTCAACCGTGCCTGGACCATCGTTCTGCTCAAGGACAACGCGATGTACCTCTCCGCTGTCGATTCACGCGGAGCCATCCGCTCGCTCGAGTACATCAAGAACTGAAGCAACCTGCTTCCAACGCAAAAGGCCGCCCTCGGGACGGCCTTTTGTATTTCATACACGATCTATTATCAAGGCAGGATATCCATTTCGGCAATCAGACGCTTTGCTCCGGCAAACTTATCGACGATGAACAGCGTGTACCGGATATCGAGCGTGATGTTGCGGCAGATCTCGGGGTTGAACAGGAGATCGCTCATGGTTCCTTCCCATACACGGTCGTAATTGGTGCCGATCAACTGACCCTTGGCATTCAATACCGGACTCCCCGAATTCCCTCCGGTGGTATGGTTGGTTGCTATAAAGGACACCGGAACCGTTCCATTGGATGCGTAGCGCCCGTAATCACGGCTGCGGTGCAATTCGATCAGACGGGCTGGCAGATCGAATTCCTCATCACCCGCCTTGTACTTCTCCATTACACCATCGAGTGTTGTGTAGTACCCGTAGCGCACCGCGTCGGCTGCATCGTAGCCACGGACTTGCCCATATGCCACACGCAAGGTCCCGTTGGCATCGGGATAGAATTTCTTTTCGGGCTGCATCTCCAACTGTCCGGCCATGTAAATCCGGTTCAGACGGGTGAGCCGTACATTGAATGCGTTCATGGCAGGCGCTATCCTGGCTTTGTGGAATCCCATCAGGGCACTTGCAAGCTGATAGGCCGGATCGTTGTTCAGTTTGCCAACAACAGACTTCGCGGAGGCGTTCAGACACTTGAGTGTTTTGGCAGAATCGACCAGGAAGGTGGAAGCGAAAAGCTGATTGGCAAGTGCGGAAAAATCGGCGTTGTGCCTGGAACGCAGCGACAGGAATTCGGCGGGTTTGAGGGAGTCCGGTACCGAGCGGTCGAAAATCGACAGCAAGGCTGAAGTCATTTCAAGATCGAGGGGGCGATGATAATC
>JBJTJB010000417.1:0-7799 GCA_046095245.1 Bacteroidota bacterium
GCCCGACCCCGACCGTACGGGTGTCATCTGGGGCTCGGGAATCGGTGGTTTGCGCACCTTTTTGGATGAAGTGAGCAACTTCGCCAAGGGCGACGGAACTCCTCGGTTCAACCCCTTTTTCATTCCCAAGATGATTGCCGATATCGCGGCCGGACACATCTCGATGCGTTACGGGTACCGCGGACCGAACTTCTGTACGGTTTCGGCCTGCGCCTCTTCGACCAACGCTGTGATCGATGCGTTCAATTACATCCGGCTCGGTATGGCGGATGTGATTTTGAGCGGAGGTAGCGAAGCGGCCGTAAACGAAGCGGGTATCGGAGGTTTCGGAGCCATGCATGCCTTGTCCGAGCGGAACGATTCGCCCGAAACGGCTTCGCGTCCGTTCGACCTCGATCGCGACGGATTCGTGCTGGGTGAAGGTTCGGGTTGCCTCATTCTGGAAGAACTGGAGCATGCCAAAGCACGGGGCGCAAAGATTTATGCAGAGGTGGCAGGCGGTGGCATGAGTGCCGATGCCCATCACCTCACGGCAACGCATCCCGAAGGTCTCGGAGCCTTCAATGTGATGCGGAATGCCCTGCGCGACGCCGGCATGACCACTTCCGACATCGATTACATCAACGTTCACGGTACATCAACCCCGGTTGGAGATCCCAGCGAGGCCATGGCCATCGGTAAACTCTTCGGTGAAGATGCCTACCGGCTGAACATCAGTTCAACCAAATCGATGACCGGCCACCTGTTGGGAGCCGCCGGAGCGATTGAAGCCATAGCTACCGTTATGTCTGTGGCCAACGATGCCATTCCGCCCACGATCAACCACTTCACGGATGATCCGGCTTTTGACCCGAAGCTCAATTTCACCTTCAATGCGGCGCAGTACCGCACGGTGAATGCAGCCCTGAGCAACACCTTCGGTTTTGGAGGTCACAACGCCTCCATCATTGTCAAGAAATACCACCCCTGATTTGGCATTAAGCACCCTCATCCGGCTCTGGTTTCTGGCGGATGCGAAAGACAAGGCGTTCATCCGCGCCCTGCACAGCCTGCTCGGTTTTTATCCACGTAACCTCTCGCTGTACAAACTGGCGTTCAGCCACCGATCGCTCGCACTGGAAACCACCGGCGGGAACCGCCTCAGCAACGAACGTCTCGAGTACCTGGGCGATGCCGTTTTGGGTGCTGTGGTCGCCGATCTGCTCTTCAAGAAATATCCCTTCAAGGACGAAGGCTTTCTAACGGAAATGCGTAGCCGAATCGTCAGCCGGGAGCACCTGAAGCACCTGGCCGTTAAGATCGGTATCGATGAGCTTTTGCAGAAAGATGCCGGTCCGGGTACCTACCGCAGCATGTACGGCGATGCCTTCGAAGCGTTTATCGGCGCCATTTACCTCGACCGCGGCTATGCCATTACGCAGCACTACCTCCTGTCGCGGATCATCCGCCCGCATGTTGACCTTGGCGAGATTGAAAGCACCGAAAAGAATTTCAAGAGCGTTATCCTGAACTGGAGCCAGCGCGAACGCAAGTCGCTGGTGTTCGAAACGGTGGAGGAGAATCCCCGCGACCGGCTGATTACCGTAAGGCTTGTCCTCGACGGGAAGCCAGTAGCACTGGGTAGCGACCACGTGAAAAAGAAGGCCGAGCAGATTGCTGCCGAACGGGCCTGCCGTGAACTCGGCCTGCTTTGAGCCAATCCAATCGGTTTTGTTACTTTCGGAATCATGATGGGTTTACGTCTGCCTTTTTGCATTTGCCTAATCCTGTGCCTTGCGGTGTTTTATACGACCGCCCAGGATCTCAGTCCCGATACGCTGCGTGGCAATGCACTCGATGAAATTGTCGTGTCGGCCAATCGCTCCGAAGAAACGCGGCGCACGGTTGCCCAGCAGGTGCAGGTTATTGATAGCAGGAAGATCCGTGCTGCACAGGCTCAAACGACGGCCGATGTCCTTTCGTCGGCTGCCGGCGTCTTCGTGCAGCGGAGTCAAATGGGTGGAGGATCGCCTGTATTACGCGGATTTGAAGCGAGCAGGATCCTGCTGATGGTTGACGGGGTGCGATTAAACAACCTCATTTATCGAAGTGGGCATCTGCAGAATATCCTGACACTCGATAACAACAGCCTGGAGCGCATCGAAGTGCTGTATGGCCCTTCCTCAACGGTGTACGGAAGCGATGCCTTGGGCGGCGTGATTCACCTCTACACCCGTAGTCCCGAATTCGCCCAACCAGGGAGTAAAAACCTGAAGGCAGATGCCTTCGTGCGGTACGGATCGGTGAACCGGGAAAAAACAGCACATGTGGGGATCGAAGCCGCACGGGGCTCTTGGGCAAGTTTCAGTTCGTTCACCTTTTCAGATTTCGGCGACCTGCGAAGCGGGAAGAACCAGAATCCATTCAGCGAAGTGCCCATCGGTTTGCGACCCTTTTATGTGAAGCGTTTTGGCACGCGCGATTCGCTGGTTGCCAACAGCGACCCCTCAGTGCAGGTGGGAACTGCCTACAAGCAGGCCGATCTCGTGCAAAAGATCGCTTACCGCTCTGCCGGTAATACCATCCACACACTCAATATTCAATTCAGTACCAGCAGCGATATTCCCCGGTATGACCGGCTCACCGATGCCTCTGCTTCCGGTGGCTTGCGCTGGGCCGAGTGGTACTATGGTCCACAGCAGCGATCGCTTGTCGCCTACGATCTCCGTCAGGATGCACGAAGTGGTTTCTTCAACAGCTTCAGGGCGACAGCCAGTGTGCAATCGGTGCTCGAAAGCCGCTACCAGCGTGCATTCGGATCAAATGCCTTGCAAGCCCGCGAAGAAACTGTCGGAGTATATGGCCTAACCCTGCAATGGCGACATGTAGGTACCCGACATATCCTGCAAACCGGAGTTGATGCCCAATACAATACACTCAACTCGCAGGCCAGCAGTACGGATATCCTCAACGGGAATTCAACTGCACTGGATACACGTTATCCCGATGGTGGAAGCAGTATGGCCGGTGTTTCGGGCTGGATGAGCCACACCTGGCGCCTGGATTCAACGCTGACCCTCACCGATGGAATCCGCGTGGGATACACCCATCTTTCAGCACAGTTTAATGATACCAGTTTTTTCCGCTTTCCCTATACGGAGGTAAACCAACGCAATCCCGTCGTGACGGGTTCGCTTGGACTTGTGCATATTCCCAACGATGATTTGAAATTCTCTGTGCTGCTGGGTACCGGATACAGGGTTCCCAATGTGGACGACCTGGCCAAGGTGTTCGAAACACAACCGGGCAGTGTCATCCTTCCCAATTCCGATTTGCGCCCTGAGCGTACGTTGTCGGCCGAACTCGGTATTACCAAAGTGTACAACGGCATATCGAGTTGGGAGAACATCCTGTACTACACCAGTTTCTTCGATGTCATCGTGGTGGATGCATTCACTTATCAGGGTGCCGACAGCATTCTGTACGATGGCGTGAACAGCAGGGTGCTGGCCGCACAGAACAAGCGTAAAGCGTATATGTATGGATTCACATCGTCCTACCGCACCCGCTTGCTCGAAGATCTTGAGTTGACAGCCAGTGTCAATACACTGTATGGTCGCTTCAAAACCGACAGTACGGATGTGCCCATGGATCATATTCCGCCCCTGCAGTTACGGCTGGGGCTGAATTATGTTCACGAACGCCTGGATGCCGCATTCACCATGCAGTACAACGGCAAGAAGGATATTTCAGATTATTACCTTAACGGGGAAGACAACGAACGCTATGCACTTCCGGATGGGATGCCGGCCTGGATGTGCCTGGATGTGCGGGCTGCATATCGTTTTTCGGATACAATCCGATTGGTTGCCGGAATAAACAACCTATTCGATACGCAATACCGCGTGTTCGCCAGCGGGGTGAATGCTCCTGGCAGGAATGTATTCCTGAGTCTGCGGGTATCCGTCCGCTGAAATACAATACAGCCGATTAATTCTCCGAGTAGGAGTCGGGCTCTTTCTTTTTCGGAGCGAATAAGACCCGTGCAAAGAAATACAAGGTGATGCCGGTAATGATGGCTTCTGATGCGATCATCATGATCAATGCTTCCGAATTCATGCGGTGGCCCTCCCTTCTTTTTTGCGTTTTGTGTAGGCGATATAAACCAGTGCGCTGATGCCGATGAATACGGCGAGGAGCAACACGCGGCTTCCGTTGAGGTAAGCCATCTGGTTGTTGATTTGTTCAATGACAGCCGGATCGGTGGTCGCTGCGAGTTTCGCTTTCAAATCGGCATTGGTGATTTTTTTCCAGATGTCGGGTAAGCTGGCAATGAAAACCCAGGCCAGAATCACAGGTGTTACGAACTGGATTACGTAGCGGAAGAAGGCGGGAACGCGGATGTCCGCTCCCGTGGTGATTTCTTTCCAGCCCTTGTCCATGCCGAACACCCAGGCGAAGAGGATGACCTCCGCCAGCGCAAATACCACCAGCGATACAGTGCCTGCCCAGTAATCGTATTCATCGAATACACCTTCGTTGAAGAACAGAACTGTCGGTAATCCGAGTAAGAGGATGGCACCGCCAAAGGCCCAGGCCGCCCGCTTGCGCTTCCATCCGAACTCATCCATCAGGAAGCCCATACACGGTGTTCCCATGGCCAGCGAAGAGGTGATACCGGCAAAGAACAGCAATCCGAACCAGAAGAGTCCGGCCATTGCTGCCAGCGTTGGGCCCCATTGCTGGAACAGGTACGGTAGTGTTTTAAAACCAAGGCCCAGTCCGCCCGATGCAGTGAGTTCCACCACGCGGTCGATGCCCAGGTATCCGATGGCAATGGGGATGAGGATGGAGGAACCCAACACCACTTCCACAAATTCATTCATCCAGCCCGCACTCATGGCGTTGAGCGCAATATCATCTTTCGATTTCACATAGGAGGCGTAGCATTGGATGGATCCCATTCCCACCGAAAGCGTGAAGAAGATTTGACCCGCTGCAGCAAGCCACACTTTGGCCGACCAGATCGAATCGTAATTCGGTGTCCACAGGAAATTCAGTCCGTGGGTTCCATCGTAAATCGCACCGTCTTCACCCGCCTTGAGGGTAATGCCTTTCACAGCGAGCAGGATGCCGAACAAAATCAACAAGGGCATTCCGATTTTGGCAACCTTCTCTACACCTCCGCTAAGACCTTTGGATAAAATCCAGGTATTGAGCAAGAGGCAAAGTATCCAGACCATGAGGGTTTCGGAACCTCCACCATCCAACGAAATATAGTGTCCGAAGAAGGAGGCGATTTCTTCTGCGGTTTGTCCAACAAAGGTTCCACTCACCGAATGCCAGATGTAGGCTAGTGTCCACGATTCAAGGTAACAGTAGTAGGCTGCTACCGCAAGATTGGTGAAGATGCCGAACACGCCGATGTATTTCCAGAAAACCCGCTTGGGGTCCATCGAGTCGAGAATGAACGGTGTGCTGTGGTGTCCGTGCTTGCCACCGAATCGCCCCATCGACCATTCGATGAAGAGCAGCGGAATCCCCATGATCAGGAAGCAGACCAGATAGGGAATGATGAATGCGCCTCCACCATTCTGGATGGCTTGTACCGGGAAGCGCAGGAAGTTACCCAGGCCAACGGCATTCCCCGCCATCGCCAGGATCAGACCCACTCGCGATCCCCAATTCTCTTTATTACTCATGGTATAGGTTAGGTTTCACCAAACATAGTAAAAAATCGTCCGTAAAGAAGCGCAATTTCCCTTGCTTACACAGCCTTCACCACCTGTACGATCCACCAAAATCCACTTTATTTGTATATGATGGAAGCGATTCTCGTATTGGTATTTGTGGTAGGCTATGCCGCCATTACCCTTGAACATCCCCTGCGGATCAATAAATCCGCTTCGGCGTTACTTACCGGCGTGCTGGTATGGACGATTTGGATTCTGATGAGTCCGGCCGAAGCACCGGCCATCGAATCCGCATTGGAGCATCACCTCAGTGAAGCGGCGGCCATCCTGTTCTTCCTGCTGGCTGCCATGACAATCGTGGAGCTCATCGATGCCCACGATGGTTTCAGCATCATTACCTCGTCCATCCAAACGCGGGAGAAGAGCAAACTCCTGTGGATCATTTGCATATTGAGTTTCTTTCTTTCTGCAGTTTTAGACAACCTCACCACTACGATTGTCATGGTTTCGCTCGTACGCAAGTTATTGCACGATCAGGAAGACCGCATGGTGTTTGCCGGTATGATTGTCATTGCCGCCAATGCAGGCGGTGCCTGGTCGCCCATTGGTGATGTCACCACCACCATGCTCTGGATCGGCGGACAGATTTCCGCAGCGAACATCATCAAAACGGTATTTCTGCCCTCGGTGGTTTGTCTGCTTGTACCACTTTGGTTCGCAGCGCGACGCATGAAGGGAAGCATTCCGGCAGTCAACCAGCCGGAGGAGCAGGTAAGCCCTACTACACAGCGTGAACGCAATACCGTGTTCGCCTTCGGGGTGGGAGCCCTGTTGTTTGTGCCGGTGTTTAAAACCATCACGCATCTGCCACCCTTTATGGGTATCCTTTTCGGTTTGGGCGCACTATGGGCCGTGGTCGAGTACATCCATCGCTTAAAACACCAGGAGAAAAAGGAATTCTTTTCCGTTTCCCGCGCCCTGCAGCGTATCGATACACAAAGTGTGTTGTTCTTCCTGGGGATCCTTATCGCCATCGGCGCGTTGGAAAGCACGCACATCCTATCGCACCTTGCGCAATGGATGGATCATGAAATCGGAAACCTCACGGCGATTGTGACCGGAATCGGTATCCTCTCGGCCATCGTCGATAACGTTCCGCTGGTCGCAGCCAGCATGGGGATGTACGATTTGGCTGTGCATCCCACCGACAGCTTTCTGTGGGAGTACATGGCCTATTGTGCCGGTACAGGCGGTAGTATCCTCATCATCGGATCAGCGGCCGGCGTTGCAGCCATGGGCATGGAGCGCATTTCCTTTTTCTGGTATGTAAAGCGGATCAGCCTTTACGCCTTGCTGGGCTATTTTGCCGGAGCGGCTGTTTATATCCTCGAGCGTTCCTGAGGAAATAAAAAAACACGTTGCGCCTAAGCACCACGTGTTTGAAGTTTAAACGTTGAATCGGCGTGGAAGCGTACTCCGGCGGATCAGATCCAGCCCGGACTCGATTTGATCAGTCCCTTCATTTGCAGCACGATCACGAGTATGACCATTAGGATCATGCCGAGGCCGAAGAAAATCATGAGTCGCTTGTAGGTATTCGCACTTCCCGCCAGCTTGTTGTAGCGGTAGATGTTGTATAGGGCTTTTTCTGCACGAATAAAGGCGCCTTCTCCCTTCACGATGTAGTCGAATGCACCATACTTCATGGTATTGACCGCCACATCGATTTTGTCCTGTCCCGAAATCATCACCACTTCGGTTTCCGGACATTCTTCCTTGATTTCTTTCAGCACGTCGATGCCGTCCATGGCCTCGCGCACCTTGGAGTTGAGGTTGTAGTCGAGGAAAACGATGGAAGGCTTGCGCACCTTCGTTGCGGCAAGGCACTCTTAACCCGTGGGGAAGCCATGCCCTTCGTAGGCCGAGATTTTCTTAAGGTGGTCCTTCAGCAGCTCCAGCTGAAGCGGTTCGTCATCGACGATGTAAACAAGGGTTTTGTCTGACATGGTTCAGGCGCCGGTTTCCTGCAAAGCCTTTTCAAGCTCCACACGGATGATTTCGTATTGTTGACGGAAATGCTCGATTTTTTTCTGCATCTGATCCAGCTCGGTATGCTCGGAGGCATTC
>JBJTJB010000418.1:0-1146 GCA_046095245.1 Bacteroidota bacterium
GTTAAATACCTGGTGATTGACAATTTTCCCAACAAGGGGTATTATTATGATAGTAATTTCAACTTTATTCAAAGCAGTCCTTTAATTACTCCAAGCCCTCCACAAGGAGGAGTAAGTGCGCTAGATGTTGATTTTAACGGAAGTTTCGTGTTCGTTCTTGACGGGCAGGGTAGAAGGATTTTCCGCAGCAACCAGGCGGGTGTAGCTGCCACGCCCAGCAGAGATATGAGGACCAATACGGGAACCGGTCTGAACCCTCTAACCGGCCTCAAAGTGGTGGGAAACCAGGCCTTTGTGATTGATAAGAAATCAAAAGCCTTTTACGGTTTCGACCTTACCCAACTCTACAATGGCTCAACCCTTAACCTCAATGCCAACCTACGTATCCCGCTAGCCAACGGGTTTGCGGAAGCCATCGCCTACGACGGCACATTCTACTACATTTTGAACAATGCCCCACAAGCCAAAACTGTCTTCCGTTTTGATCCTGCCGGAAACTTCGCCACGATTCAATCCCGGCCCTTGTTGACCGAGACCGGCGTTCAGTTATCCGATGCAACGGGAGCCTTGGTGGAAGGGACCATCTTTTGGGTCACCGACCGCGGATTCGATAAAGCGTACAGCTACAATCTGGCTGCTCTCTTTGCCGGCACTACCGGACTCAACGCTACGGCTGGTCGTCCTCTCAACATTGCCAACATCAGTTCACATGGAATCACCCTGGTCAACTCCGCATCGTTCCTACGCGAAACCAACGTAACAGCCAACACTGAAAAGCCACTCGGACTCATTTCATTCCCCAACCCCAACAACGGACAATTCAGCCTATTGCTCAGCGGTCTAGAGCCCGAAATCGAGTGCATCGTTCGGATCACGGACTTGAGCGGCCGGCTCATCACCGAGCGATTAATCCAACCTAAGTCAGAACAACACAGCGAACGCCTTGAACTTGATCAGACCTCAGTTGGAACCTATCTTGTTAACCTATCACAAGGCCAACGGAGCCAAACGGTTCGCGTCACAGTGGTCGAATAACGCACACTGACTAAACAAGTACAATAAAAGCCTCCTTTCAGGGGGCTTTTTTCTTCTGTACAATGACCGATAGAAAGGAATTAATTTTATTACCTATTTTATATTATGTAT
>JBJTJB010000419.1:0-5817 GCA_046095245.1 Bacteroidota bacterium
ATCACCCAAGTCGGGCGTCCCTGCCTGGATGCGGTGGCCGGATTTGAAGATGTGAAACCCATGGTTTTTGCCGGAATCTATCCGGTCGATACCGATGAATACGAGGAGTTGCGTACCTCTATCGAAAAGCTGCAGCTCAACGATGCATCCCTGGTGTTCGAGCCGGAATCATCAGCAGCACTCGGATTCGGGTTCCGTTGCGGCTTCCTGGGGATGCTCCACATGGAGATCATCCAGGAGCGACTCGAGCGTGAATTTGACATGACGGTGATCACCACCGTTCCGAACGTATCCTATTACGCTTATCTCACCAACGGCGAGAGTTTTGTGGTGAACAACCCAAGCGATTTCCCGGACCCGAGTAAACTCGATCGCATCGAGGAACCCTACATCAAGGCGACCATTATCACCAAAGCCGAGTTCGTGGGTCCCGTAATGGGTCTGTGTATCGGCAAGCGTGGTGAAATCGTGAATCAAAGTTATCTGACAACAGACCGGGTCGAACTGATTTTCAACATGCCGCTGGCCGAAATCGTGTTCGATTTTTATGATAAGCTGAAATCGATTTCGAAGGGCTATGCTTCGTTCGATTATCATCAGATCGGGTACCGTGCTTCCGATCTGGTCAGGCTCGACATCCGCTTGAACAGCGAGCCGGTTGATGCGCTTTCCGCACTCATCCACCGCGACCATGCGTATACCTTCGGTAAGAAGATCTGCGAAAAGCTGAAGGAGCTCATCACCCGTCAACAGTTTGAAATCGTGATTCAGGCTGCCATCGGTGCGAAGATCATCGCCCGTGAAACGGTGAAGGCTCTCCGCAAAGACGTAACGGCCAAGTGTTACGGTGGCGATATTTCACGAAAGCGCAAGCTTCTCGAAAAGCAGAAGGAAGGAAAGAAGCGGATGCGCCAGGTGGGATCGGTAGAAATTCCCCAACAGGCATTCCTTGCGGTTCTCAAGCTCGATTGATCAGATCCGAACGGGTCACACGCCTATCATATTAAACATCTCAACGACATCTCCATACTCGTTTTGCGCGTTAGTATGTCTGCCTTGATGATTACGCAGCACGGCTGGCGAAAATTCGAAAAACTGCTCGCCGGCGGTAAAATCGAGTTTTATGATTTCATGGGAATCGGTGAAACTCCCACGCTTGTACTCACGGTCCTTGGTGAAGTCATCGCCCCCGCCTTTATCATACTAGGCTTGTTTACGCGGATCGCCGCAGTTCCTGCGTTTATCACAATGGCTGTGGCTGTGTTCATGGTTCATGCCGGAGATCCCTTTTCCGATAAGGAACATGCTTTGATGTATGCGCTCGCTTTTCTTTGTGTGCTATTGTCGGGTCCCGGCCAATTCAGCCTCGATCAGCAGTTGCGTAAACGCTGATCAGTTTCTGAACACGCGTGTGGTGGCTCGCTTGTCACCATCTTCCACTTCAAGCAGCAACATTCCGCGTACATCCGCTCCCGGTTGAATCAAAACCCTGCCCTCGCTCGATATTCGTGTTTCGGAGTCGAGGAGTTGTCCAAGAGCATTCCGTATCCGGATGTGTACCTGCGCACCCTCCCTGAACGTCCCCATCAGCCAGATGTGATCCGTGGCCGGGTTCGGGTAAGCCAGCACACGAAGCTCAGCCAGTGGGTTTTCATCCAGTGACTGTGGAATGCAAACTCCCGGCAAATTGGCATCGAGCCAGGCCGAGCGGTTGGTGACCCAGTTTTTCAATTCCTGAATGACGCCGCTGTATGTGCTGGGGTAAGGTGCAGGGTTGGGCCATACATATACACCCAAGATGGGCCAACGTACAAAATTCCGGCTCTGTGCCTCGTCAAGGACCATAGCCATGCTGTCAATCCAGGCGAACAAGGTCGCATTACTCAACACGCCTGTGCGCAGCGACTCCCAGCGGCAGCGTGCCCTGTTTTTGAAATAAGGGTCTTGCTGAAGCCTTACCCACCAGAAAGGTACCTGGTTGGGCGCGCTTGTGTTACTGTACAAGTGGCTGTATCCGCTGATCACATCGCCACCGTCGTAGTTCGCATTCCCCCAGGCAATATCGAAATCCCATACCGGACCCATCACCAACTGACCACCGTCGCTGTCCTTGCGCTTGTGGAAATAGCTGCTGATCCGGAAACCGTCGATGTTCTTGGCGAATTCGTTGATGATGAAATAGTCAATCCATGAGTCAACCTTTATGAAGGGTCTGTACCCTAAAAACTGGTCGGTGAATTGATTTCCACGTAGCGCGTTTTCGAAGCTGTCGCAGTACTGCTGGATGTATTGGACTTGTTGGGGTACGAGGGTATTCCCGTCCGGGTATTCATAAAGGATGTCAGGAGTGGGGCCTCCGTTGTAAGGCGGATATTGGCTCGGGAACCCGCCCGTGACACTGCCGGTCTGCTTGTCGACCTTGAGAATATAACCTCCGGTCAGACTGTCGCCACTGATGTCTGCTAAAGTCAGATTCGCAATATCGACACGACCCGGGCCACGTTTGATTTTTTCAAGCAAGACGAAAATCCCCTGATACTGCCCGTTGATGACGATTTCACAGTGTCTGAACCGGGAGGCATAGTTGCCGAGTTGTTGTGCGATATGATAGCTAAGGCAATTCCGAAGGAAGGTTTTGTCCGAATAACTCGCATTGAAGATCCAGTCGCTCTCCGATGGCATTCCAACCAGCGGGGTATCTGTTTCGTTGCCCAGCGAATCACGGATGTCGAAGCCGTAGGATTTCTTGGGTAGTGTTTGAGAAAAGGATCCACGTGTTTCAATCCCGATAGGACCGGCGTAGATATTGCCCTTGTCACCGATATAATTGCGTTGACCCGGACCGTTATCGATCAGGTCGATGAAGGCCGGAATTTTCGGATCGTCCGGTATGCCGACTCCGTAGGTATTGATGCGGACAATGGGAAGATTGGATGATTGCAAGGCAAGACCAGAAAAGTGCATAGGCGCAAACGTTAAGTAGGCCCCGTTGAAGAATCCGGCATCCACAGCAGGCTTGGCGTCACGTACGAGGATGTTCCAGGTGCCGTTGGGATTTTGTCGGTTGTTGGCAGTAAAGAGCCAACCCTCCGGGCGGTAGGAACCGGTGAATGGCGCGTTGCCGTTGTTGATGCGTCCGGACACGGTATCATAAAAACAGGTCGACCAATAATTATCACCCGAACCTCCATTGCGCGTGCTCAGTTCGATCCGGGTACCATCGGGGCACTCCAGGTAGATTTCAAGATCGCCTACATACGGGTGCGTGATATTGATGCAAACCGACTTGAGTCCAAATGCGGAATCAACCTGTGCAGGAAGTCCATTCACAGCAATGGGAAATGCAGTCAGCACGGCATTGTCCGGGATATTGCCATTGCTGCTGCTGAACGACTGTGCCTTTGCAAGGTGGGTGAAACACAGTAGTAAAAGTGCCAGGATCCGATTCATACCTGCAAGATACACATCCAACAAATAGGATGTACGCAGCATTGAAGCGGGACACCTCAATTCGGGTTGATCCTCTGCAATTCGAAAGCGAATTCGGAACCCGAACCCGGTTTGGATTGAATCAACAACTCGGTGTTGTGAGCATGTAAAAAGCCACGGACTAGTTGAAGCCCAAGTCCGTGTCCGCTTTCCCTGCTTGTACCCTTGGTGGTGAAAGCATGCCCCGATCGGATGCGTTCGATCTCGTAGGCATCAAGTCCCTTTCCCGTATCACTGACCACCACACGGCAGGCGTTTCCGTTTGGCGCGAACCGGATGTGTACCGTTCCTCCGGGAGGTGTGAACTTGAAGGCATTGCTGATCAGATTCCGGATCACCGCATCAATCATGTTCCTGTCTGCATTCACGTTGCAGGTGGGGGCGGGGTCCCGGATGAATTCGATTTGTTTTTCTGAAGGCAAGAGGCTGATATGCCGGTCAGCCATTTCGCCCAGCTCGGTCAACGCCATTTTCTGTTCTTCATAGGATAAAACACCCTTTTGTGCCCTCGCCCAGAGCAGCATGTTGTCAATCAAACCAAGAGTAGCCGAAGTCCTCTTTCGGATATCGCTAAGGATGCTTTCGCGTTGTGCTTCTGATGTGGAGGGGTCAGCCAAAGCATCAAGGGCCAGGCTAAGGACCGAAATAGGAGAGCGCAGGTCATGCGAAATGACCGACAGCAGTTTGTCGCGCGTATCGAGCGTTGCCCGTAAGGTGCGGTTCGAATGCTGCATTTCCTGCGATTGCTCCACCATCCTGCGCTGGAACATGTCGTTAATGCGTAAAATGAAAATGATTTCGAGGATGCATAGCAACGAAGCACCGCCGATATTCAGCGTCCATTCCAGCTTCAGTGCTTCTGCACTAAGCAGTGGCGGATCTCCTATACTGTATTCGGTAGTTATGAGGGTGGCGAACACAATCAGACTCAACAGCAACAACCCATACCCGATTTTTCGCTGTCGGCCTTGAAAAATGATCAGCGTTCCGATGAACACCGGCAGAAAAAAGACCACGATGAATGTTTCACGGGGTGCAAGCAGTTGTAGCAGTGCAATATAAAAGAGCGAGTGCACGACATTCCAGACCTTGCTGGCGATTTTATAGCCGTTCCGGTGAAGGAAAAAAGCAAATCCGGCCGATGGAAGAACCGAAAGGGTTGCCAGCATATGGCTGGTGTTTCCGGTATAGTAGTTTGCAACGGTGTAAACGCAGGCAAAACCTGCAACCGTTGCCAGCAATGCCAGGTGGATTTGTTCGCTCTTGCGTTTAAGCAGGAGTCGCATCATGCGGTCCGGTGTGCCGGACATGGTATCGAATGGCATAAGCCCTGTCTTGGGAAACACCTGAAAGGCACCACGCGGCCCGTTTCGGTATCTTCGTCCGACAGACCGAATGTACAAATCCTACATGAATGTGTCAACTCGATACGTATAAAACCTGTCCATAGCCGTGTTTCAATCCGTACCATACAATATGCTTCTCCTGGGCTCAGGAGGGCGTGAACATGCCTTCGCACGTAGTTTGTCGGCCAGCCCTCGCTGTAAGCACCTGTTCATCGCACCGGGTAATGCGGGAACAGTCGCCCACGGGAGCAATGTCAGCATCAGCCCCACAAACTTCCCTGCCATTCGCGAGCTGGTGCTCCGCGAAGACATCCAACTGGTCGTGGTTGGTCCTGAAGATCCGCTGGTTCAGGGTGTGGTCGATTTTTTTCGCGAGGATTCCGAGCTCCGTCATATCCCGGTCATTGGTCCAACACGATCAGGTGCACGTCTCGAAGGCAGTAAGGAGTTTTCCAAGGCCTTCATGCAGCGGCACGGGATTCCCACTGCTGCCTATAAAAGTTTCGGCAAAGGTGAATTGAGCGAGGCGCTCGAGTTCCTGTCTACCTTGAGCCCCCCCTATGTGATCAAGGCCGATGGTCTCGCTGCGGGCAAAGGTGTGCTGATCCCGGAAACGCTGCAGGCCGCCGAAGAGGGGCTTCGGGAAATGCTTGAATCGGGTCGCTTCGGCGATGCCGGTAACCGTGTCGTGATTGAAGCCTTCTTGCCCGGCATCGAAGTTTCCGTGTTTGTCCTCAGCGACGGACGCAATTACCGTATCCTGCCGGAAGCCAAGGATTACAAACGCATCGGTGAAGGAGATACGGGACTCAATACCGGAGGCATGGGCGCTGTAAGCCCGGTTCCGTTCGCCGATTCCACGTTCATGCGCAAGGTGGAGGAGCGTATCGTTAAACCTACTGTAGCCGGACTCCTTCAGGAAGAGATTCCCTACCGGGGATTCATTTTCATCGGGTTGATGAATGTGAACGGAGATCCATTT
>JBJTJB010000420.1:0-21688 GCA_046095245.1 Bacteroidota bacterium
GGGTAGTTTGCCCGGACCATCCATTGCAGCCTTGCTCACCGGTAACTCCGCCTGCGCGGGATCAGCCGGCGGCACTGCCTTGGTTCAACCTGCAGGTGGGGTTGCGCCGTATAGCTATATCTGGTCAACAGGTGCAACTACAGCTGCAATCACAGGCTTACTGGCCGGTAACTACACTGTAACTGTGAGCGATGTATATGGATGTACCAGCAGCCAAATCGGTGTGGTATCACAGCCACAGGCTATGACTGTCACAATTCAATCCTCTGCCAACGTATCCTGTAATGGTGGTGCCGATGGTACAGCAAGTGTTGTCGTTTCCGGTGGAGCTCCCCCATTTGTCTATACCTGGTCGAACGGAGCATCAGCGGCTACAGCCTCCGGTTTGATAGCCGGTACGTACACCGTTACCGTTAGCGATTTCAATGGATGTACAGAAACACAATCTGTTTCGATTCAACAACCTGCAGCTCTTGCCTTGACTTTATCGGGTAGTAGTCCGGCTCCCTGCTTTGGTCAATCCGGTGCTGCCGCCTCGTATGTGGCTTCCGGTGGCACTCCTCCGTTCAGCTACCTCTGGTCGGGCGGACAAACAGGATCCTCAATCTCCGGAGTCAATGCCGGAACATATACCGTTATACTCACCGATGCCAATGGCTGCACCGCCACATCGAATGTCACCTTGGCTCAGCCACCTGCCTTACAGGTCCAGCAACTTGCCCTGGGCAACATCACGTGTTTTAATGGTAACGACGGAACAGCGTCTGTTTCTGCCAATGGTGGGACACCTGCCTATACGTATTCCTGGTCCAATGGTGCAGTACAGTCTGCTATCGCTGGAGTTACGGCCGGTTCATACACTGTAACGGTTACGGACAGCCGTGGTTGTACTGCTCAGCTTTCTGTAGCACTCACACAACCCGCCACGCTCCCCGCCGTTTCCTTCACTCCTCCGACGGCCGAAGGGTGCGAACCCCTGTTTGTACAGTTCGGTTCCAATAACCTCGGCGGAGCCACATACCAGTGGAATTTCGGTGACGGAACCAACGGCAGCGGTGCTGCTCCTGCTCATCTCTACACCGATGCCGGGACATATGATGTAACGGTGACGGTCACCGATGCCAACGGTTGCACCAACACCCTGCGACGAAACGGAATCATACGCGTTTTCGCGTTGCCCGAAGCCTTCTTCGTAACGGATCCCGCTGAACCCAATTCGTTTGATCCGGTGGTTGATTGCTACAACGGCAGTACGGGCGCCGTTACGGCATGGTGGGATTTCGGCGATGGTTCTGCAGCTTCCACGGCCTGGTCACCATCCCATGCCTACATCGATACCGGTTTGTATGTGATTACACTCGCTGTTCGGAGTCTTGAAGGCTGTGTGGATACCTTCCAAAACAAGATCATCGTGAAGCCGGATGTTTCCTTCTGGGTGCCGAACGCTTTCACTCCCAACAACGACGGAGATAACGAAACCTTCACAGGATATGGTATCAATGTGAAAGGGGCTGAGTTTTTCATCTTCGACCGTTGGGGTACAGTGGTGTATCAGTCGGATGCCTTGTCACGCGGGTGGAACGGAACCTATTTCAACCAGGGGAACCCCTGTCCGGAGGCTGTTTACGTTTACCTCTTCCGCGTAGATCTGGGTGGTACCGAGCCCAAGGAATTCACCGGCCGGGTTTCACTCGTCAGGTGACCCCTTCCTGAAGGTGCTGAAACACAACACCAGACTACGGATCAGGATCAAACCTGCGAGGCTCATCACAAACAGGTGCATATTCCCGGTTTCGGGAGGATTGTTCACCAGTTTTAACAACACCACTCCTGCTCCGACCGCCAGAAAAACATGGAACCAGGGCGTATTGCTGTATGGGATTCTCATATCACCAAGATAGGGGGAAATAGATTCCGGCCTGCCATGACCGGCCCGGCATAGCGCGCCAGGCCATCACCTGATAGGCCTCATCGAACAGGTTGCGTACGCCTACATTCAGGGTGACACCCTTGTATTTACCGCGAAGCATTTTCCAATTTAGGAAAATATCTGTCAGCGAAAAAGGCTCCAGGAAATGAGCGTGATCTTCCGTAGTGTATCGATAACCCGTGTATCGGTGCAATGCACGCAGTCCGATTGACCGGTAGCTTAGTTCCGCTTCAAAGCGGTATAGCAGTTTTGGCGTATAAACCAATTGACGGTTTACCATGTATGCGAATGCTTCGCTGGTTTGCTTCACTTCGGTGCGTGTGAGTGAGGGGGCAGCAGCCAGTGAAAGGTTCCATTTCTTCCAGGACCGGTTCATCCGAAAATCCAACTCCAATCCCTTTGATCCGATCTGATGCATATTAACTGCAGCGTAAAAAGCTTGCTCGTTTGGAAGCCATACGATCGCATTATTGATTTCGGAGCTAAACACAGCTAACCGTGTAGTCGAAGACCAATTCCCAAACTGCTTGCTCATGGAAAATCCGGCCGTAACGGAGTATCCCTGCTCCGGTTTCAGATCGGGATTTCCTCCGGGGATCCAAAACCGGTCGTTGAGGGTGGGCAGACGAAAGACCCGTGCTGCTTCCAGCGAGAACTTTATATGCTGACTGAGTGCAAGGATCGATTCAAGTGATGGTAAAACGGGCACGGCCTTTCCTTCAAACCAGGCCTGACGAATCCCGAAAACCGTAGTCAGTTTGTGGTGCGTCCACCGGAACTTACCCGCTGCGGAAAACCAATCCTGAACACATGTTTCCGGGTAATAATCGGTTTCAGCACTTGCTCTGCTCCACAATGCTTGCAGTTGCACACTTGTGGCGGCTGACAATCGCACGGATCCTTCGGCATCCGTTTGAATCTGCAGGGAAGTACTGCGGTCATCCAGCAGGACCGATGGATCGCTGTAGTGGATTCGGTCATGACTCACGCCAATGCTTAGCCTAAAATAGCCACGATCCGATTCAAGCAACCAGAATGCGGACGCTCTGCTGTTCCGGTCATCCTGTTCCTGCAGACTGGATACAGCCAGCATATGCGCAGGGATTTCCCGTTCTGTTTCGACATGCCAAATGTCGACGCCGATTTTTCCCGAACCCGTACGGTAACGCAAGGACTGAGTCAACCCGACTTGTTCGAACATTGCGTGGGTCTGTCTGATTTGTTCACCACCCGGCCGGATGTATTCGAAGTCGTTGTCCGATTTGTTTCCATAAACCCGCGTACGGAGACTGAGTCTGCCCGTGGCGGATTGGAATGAAACACCCAGCTGTTGTTCACCGAAGCTACCGCCTAAAGCCAGAATACCGGTTTCCGTTGGAAGGCTATCGTCAATCGACTCTTCGATGCGGATGTGTCCGCCGATGGCCCCATCGCCGCTGCTGCTACCGATTCCGCCATACTGAATATGAACAGGTCCAGAAAGGAAGGCCGGGATCAGGGAAAGATCGCAGACTCCCAGCATGGGTGAATTGAGCGAAAGTCCATTCCAGCTTATGCGTGTTTGTGCAGGAGTACTACCCCGTAGGCTGAGCAGTGAACTCCCCCCGGCACCATAGCTGCGTAGGGCCATACCGGGTTCCCGCTCCAGCAGGTCGGCCAGGCTTCGTGTGCTGAGCAGAACCCATGATCCGGTATCGGCAACCTGTTCGTTGAGTGTTTGCACAAACAGGGTTCTGCGTCCCTTCACTTCCAGTTCGGGCAATGCGATTCCCTGGGCGAAAAGCGCCATCGGGAACAGGAGCTGGAACAGGGTGATACTGCGGAAGCGGTAGTGCATGGGCGTTGTTGCGGATCGAACACAAGGCCCGGGTCATCACACGATGACCTGCACAGGCGCTTGCCTTTTCACCGAAGGCATGAGGCGTTATATGTACAAGGCAGGTCTTCTGACTCACGGAATTTCCCGGAATCCTTCCCAACAGTAAGTCAGTGGATTTCCGGCATGTGCTACCACATCCGTTTACAGCAGCGGGAACTGTTGCCGGTTTTCACGGCATTCCCTTTTGATCTTTCGCAGGAAAGAACCCTGTACGGTCTAAAGATAGGGAAAACGCCATCCCGCAGCGGCATTGACTTCCTGTTGGTTACCTTCGCCTCATGGATGTCCTTGCGCTGGCAGAAGGGATACGCTTGGGTGACCGCAGGGCCATTGCCCGCGCAATCACCGCCGTGGAGAACGATGTTCCCGGCGCTTTTGAGTTGATGGCTCAACTTCCCATCCGCCAGGAGGTCCCCGTGTTTGGAATCACTGGTCCGCCCGGAGCGGGAAAAAGCACCTTGATCAGTGGCATGGTCCGGCAACTTTTGTCGAAGACCAATGCGGCCGGAAATCCCTATCAGGTTGCAGTTGTAGCGGTAGATCCGACCTCTCCCTTTACGCGCGGCTCCCTGCTGGGTGATCGCTTGCGTATGCACGAGCACTTCAACAGCGAGCAGGTGTTCATCCGTTCGCTGGCAACCCGCGGGGCGCTTGGAGGCTTGTCGGCCACAACCCTGCAGGTATGCGATTTATTGAGGAGTGCACCCTTTGATGCAGTGCTGGTGGAGACGGTGGGTGTGGGGCAAAGCGAAGTGGAAATCGTTTCACTTGCCGATACGGTGGCTGTGGTTCTTGTTCCCGAAGCCGGAGATGAGATCCAGGCGCTGAAGTCGGGGATCATGGAAATTGGCGACCTGTTTGTCGTCAACAAATCCGATCGCGAAGGTGCCGACCGTTTTGCTGCGGGCTTGACCAAGACCTTGCATGAACGACCACTGCGTGGAGATTGGATCATTCCCGTGATCCAGACCGTTGCCGGTGAACACAAAGGCGTTTCAGAACTGATCGCCGCCTTTTTCGCACACGCCGGAAAAAGCGATGTGCAGCGTCGTCATGCCTTACTTGCCCAGCGGGCCTATCGATTGATACAACACCGCCGCATGCGGAATCTTGATTTTGCACACCTAAGCCGTGAGCTCGAACAAGCCGTTGCAGAACCGGGCTTTAATCTGTATCGTTTCGCAGACCAACGAAGTTGAATCCGATGTTGACCACAACACTACGAACGTTTTTCCTGCTGGTGCTGATGGTGATCGGTACCCGGGTGAATGCACAGGATGAAGTCATGATTTCCGGGCAGATTATCGATTCACTCAGTGTGCAGCCCATCGGTTTTGTGACGGTTACCTCCTCCGACAACCTTTCCGGGACCGTGAGCAGCGAGGAGGGGCTTTTTCAATTGCGCGTCAGGCCCGATGGGGTCATTCGATTTTCGCTGATGGGTTACCGGCAGCGGGATGTGCCCGTGTCCGAACTGAAGAGCGAAGTCCGCATCCTGTTATCGCCCGTTGCCATCGACCTGGCTGAAGTGAATATCAGTCCGAAGCCACCGGAGTACTTTCTTCGCCTTGCCATGCGCGACTTGCCGGGGAATTATCCGGCCTCGCCTTTCAACACCCGCTCCTATTACCGTGAAATCATCCGCGAAAACGGATCCTTCCTACGTGCACATGAGGGTGTTTTTAAAAGCCACTTCCCCAATTTCCAGGATACGGTCCGCAACCAGCATCAGCTGCTATTGTTCAGACAGGCCGAAACCTTGAGCGACCTTGCATTTATGAAAAAAGAGCGCCTCAAAGAGGAGGCGAAAGAAAAACGCAAGGAAGAAAAGGCGGTCCGAAAAGGGAAAGCCAAGCCCGCTGCCAAAAAGAGCGATGCCGACAGCTTGCAGGTTGGAGAATTGTTCGGTGGTCCGGAAAACCTGCTGCGACTGGCCGATCTTTTCCGGGAGGAAGAAAGTGTTCTGGATACCAACAGCTTCAAATCCTACACCTTCAGCTACGCTCCCGGTACCGTAGCCCGTGATCCCGGACTGATGGTGATTGATTTCGCCTCACGCGGCAAAGTCGACCAGGTGCGTTCAAAGGGACGCATCTTCCTGGATCTATCAACCAATGCCATCGTGCGTGTCGAGTCGAGAGGCGAATTTGTGGTTCCCGCTCTGCTTCGCCCCGTCCTGCTTGTACTGGGTATCGGAGTTCGCAATCCGACCTTTTCAAGCAACATCGTATTCCGTTCGGTATCGTCCCGCTGGTACCCTTCCTCCATGCAATTCCGGCTGGATGCCCGGCTGGAGCGGAAGCGGCTCTTCGCAGAGAACGATATTTCACATTTTGTAATCGATGGCGTGTTATCGGTAAACAGAATCGATATCAGCGATGTTGCGCCCATTCCGAAGGAAAAACGTTTTTCGGGACGCAAGAGACCTGAACCGCAGGTGCACAATGACGAAGGCCTGAGTTGGGATCAGGTCAACGTGGTGCCGCGCTGATCGGCTGCATACAGATTGGGCTAACAAGTCTCAGCGTTCAAGCACTGAGGCGATATTAGGTAAAAAATACAACTCACTTTTCATGATCTTGCCGTCTTCCCGATAAATCGGATTCCCTTCGGCATCGAGTTTACTCATGTTGCTGCGGTGTATTTCTTCGAATACGTCTACGATCTTATGCTGCAGGCCATGTGCGAGAATGGTGCCGCACAGGATGTACAACTTATCGCCCAATGCATCGGCTATCTGAACCAGATCACCGTTCATTGCAGCCTCAAGGTACTCGTCGTTTTCCTCGGCCATAAGGCGGTGCCTGAGGGCAATGGTTTTTTCGTCGAGTGTTGCTGCCGGGGTTTCCTGGTAATCCAGGCCGAAAGTGGAATGGAATTCACGGACTGAGCCGATGATGGAGTGGAAGTCGGACATGATTGGATTGAGTTGACTGCAACGAAAGTAAGCGCCGAATCCCGCTTCATCAAGCAGAAAAAACAGATTAACCCAACTGCATTTTCATCCGGACACGCAGCATGTCCTTGCGGCATTCCTGCACAAAGCTTTCCGAAAGCGAATGCATGATGGCCCGTGTGTAGGATTCCACGGCATCGGACCAGCGCTGTTCACGCTCAAAAACCTGACCCATCAGGCGGTGGATGCGCTCCTTTTCAATGCCTTGAACCTCCAGTGCTTTGTTCAACACCGCAATGGTCTCGGTGGGTTTGTCCATCCGGATCAACAATTCCGCGAAATCGTAGTACAGTGCGGGTAGGGTAGGGCTGTACCGCAGCGCCAGTCGAAAAGCCGATTCCGCAGCCGGGTAATCTGCCGCTTCGCGCATTTGCAAGCTGCCGTATAGGGCATGTGCCTTACCATCCTCGGCATTGGCCGATAGCATCAGTTCCAGCTCGGCAAGGGCATCGCCAATGCGACCCTGATCGAGGAGTCTGCGAACCACAAGGTGCTGCTGTTGGGATGCGTTAGACATACTGGACGGGACAGGGTTGGACACACTGCCGCGGGTGTAAAAATCCTCCAGAATGACCGATTCCCTCCGGATTGATGGCAAAATTCAGCAATAAATTGGTAAAAAGCTACTAAAATGAGGTGAATTAAGCCACCTCGGATGGGGTTTCCACGCCCTTGCCTTCTGGCCCACCTAGGGAGTGGCTGCCGATCAGGCTGTACAAAAAGCAGAAGAAGGTGATGCCGGCTTGGGTTTCGAGGGTGTCTTCGGTCAGGAAGGAACAGGCCACGATGATCAAAAATGCCATGCCGGGCACAATGTGTTGGCGGTGCATCCGGATTCCGAACCAAATGAGCCAGGCAATCAGGAAAAGGGCAGCCGGAATCCCGTTTGCTACGGCGAGACTCAGGTATTGATTGTGTGCCCGCAGGCGGAGCTCGGGAAACAGGCTGCTTCCAATTCGGTCGTAGGCTACGGCATAGGCCGCGGGCAGGTCGCCGGTTCCTACGCCGCTCAACGGATGTCGCCGGATGATATCGAGTGCAGCCTTCCGGTACTCCATGCGTTGTGCGAAGGTGTGACCGTTGGCCCATCCTGTCAATTCGTAAATACGGACTTCCCTGGCCAGTTCGCGTAAACGAAGACCGATGCGCGCGCGCGAGCTGGCGTGTTCGGGTGTGGCGAATCCACGCTCGATGTTTCGGATATCCGTTGCAGTTAGTTTGGCGATTCCGTCTGCGTCCTTGGGGTACCCCAACCAGGTCAGGTAGCGAAGCAAGGTGGCCAGCCGAATGTTACCTGCAGCATCGGGTTCCCAAAGCAACACATCGGAACGCCTTTTCCAGGCTGAGTCAATTTCGACTTCCGAGTAATTCACCCATACATAACGACCTTGTTCCATATCTACCCGGTTCAGATCGTGCGAATAAACATAGCCTCGGGGCGTTTGCACCTCCAAGGCGGTCGCATCGGGGAATCCCGGACTCAAGGGTGCGATAAATACCTGGTGTACAGTAAACGCTGCGCCTGTCAGGCAGATTACAGCAAGAGCCGCTGCTGATATCCGAAGTATGCGCTTGTGTGTGATGAAGGCGGTGCGGATCAAACCCACTACCGCCAGCAGACCCAAAATGGCCAATCCGGTCAGGCTTCCGAGCAGAATCAGGTAGGCCAGGAACCACAGCACAAGCATGCCGTTCAGGAGTTGTATGATAATTCCATGCTGCTTTCGGATTCTTTCTGACAGGATACAGATGCTGAAAACGATCAGCAGGCTTAGTCTGATATGCGAAATGAAGGTGCTGAACGCGCGGAAGTCGCCCCAGGCTATTTTACCAGCATGTGCAGAAAAAAAACCGTAGCCTGTTGCCAACAATGTTCCTGCTACAACGGCCCGTAAAATCCTCGTATAGCGCTGCGACATTCCTTGTGGTGCTCCGGCAAACAGAGCCGGCAGCAGGAGGAGCGGCAATTTGACCCGCAAATCATGCATACCAAACGCCAGGTTTTCGGTATTCCACATTCCGGCCAGGTGAATGGCATACAGACCGGCCGGAAGGAGAAAGAGCGGGTGACGGATTGTCGTGCGTAGGCGTTCCGGAAGATCTTCAGAAAGCAAAAAGCCTCCAAGCAGGATGAACTGCCCGAGGCTCATACCGAAATTGGACAAGGCCATCGACACAGCGACCATCAAGGCTCCGATCAACCAAGACAATCGGCCAAAGCGATGAAGTGCGGACGTGTTCGTGACCATTGAAGGGGACAACGCTGGGTTTGCCGGCATGTTGTATGCACCGGCATCCGATCAAGGGGTATACCTGCGCTCGAGAATGGCCGAATAGACGGCGGGACTTCTCAGGGCTTTACGTGCTAGCAGCAGATCGGGATCATCATCGAAGGTGGTTTCAATGCGGCCGTTCTGGTAGTAATAACGGGAAACAATCTCGTTTTCGAGCATGAGACAGATCTCCTCCTTGTTCAGGCGCAGATCCGTATCACGATCGTGTGCAAGCCGCTTGCGCACTGCTTCATATTCATCGCGGATGTGGCTGAAGTACCCTTCCTTTTCGGCGGTTTCGCGCAGTTGCAGCAGGCGTTTGTCGCTCTCGCTCTGATAGCTGAAATTTTTCTGATGCTGCCAGGAAATGAAGGCTTCATATCCGGCATCATCGAGCCGGAATTTTCCAGCCGGTGCAATGCTTGGATGATCGAGCCTGTACCGTGTTGCGTAATCAAAAATCACATAATTGGTCACCAGGGCCTGGGCAATGCTGCTTAGTTGCGGCAGTTCGGTCACCTGGTCGGGAAGGATTCCGCCTCCGTCGCGAACGGTTCTGCCCGAACGGGTTTTGAAAACCTTGGTAAGCGAATCCGGGACTTTCCCTACGCTTCCATCGGGATTGCGGTGGCTGTAGTCCAGTGCCTGAATGCAACGGCCACTGGGGATGTAGTATTTGGCGGTTGTGATTTTCAACTGCGCATTGTAGTTCAACGGACGTGTTGTTTGAACCAGCCCCTTTCCGAAGGTGCGCTGTCCGATCACAACGGCGCGGTCGAGATCCTGCAATGCTCCGGATACGATTTCGGACGCGGACGCGGATCCGCTGCTGACCAATATGGCCAGCGGAGTGCGGGTGTCTGTTGCCTGAGCCGTGGTACGGTACGTCTTGTCCCATTCCTTCACACGTCCGCGTGTACTGACCACTTCCTGGCCTTTGTCCACAAACACGTTTACGATACCGACGGCTTCATCAAGCAGGCCGCCGGGATTCCCTCTCAGGTCGATGATCAGTCCCTTGGCTTTGCGTTTTTGAACCAGATCGGTGACGGCTTCCCGTACTTCCCGCGCGGCATTGTCGGTGAAGCCTCCCAAACGGATATAACCGATACTGTCCTCCATCAGGCTGTAGTAAGGCACATTCCGGATCGTGATTTCTTCACGAACCAGCGTCTTTCGTAGGGGTTTCGACTCTCCCTCCCGGTTGATCTGGAGTTCGACCGAAGTGCCCGGTTGTCCTTTAAGTAAACGACTCACCTCATCGTACTGCAGGCCCTTTAGGGATTTACCGTCGATACTCAGCAAGGCATCGCCGGCAACCAGGCCGCCTTTCTGCGCAGGAAACCCCTCATATGGATCGGTGATGATGACTTGTTCGTTCCGTTGACCTATCAGGGCACCGATACCTCCATATTGTCCCGTGGTCATGAACCTGTAATCGTCGGCTTCTTCTTCGGGGATGAACTGCGTGTACGGGTCGAGGCTCTCGAGCATCGATGCAATTCCTTCTTCTACCAGTGGTTGGGGCTCGATGGGATCGACATAATACACGGTGAGCTCGCGCATCACGGTCGTGAAAATGTCGAGGTTGCGCGCAATTTCAAAGTAGGAATCATCCTCGCGTTTGAACGACACCGCGGTAAGCGATGCGATCAGGACGAAGGCGGCTGCAATCAGCCAATGGGTTCTGCGAAGTCGGGTCAAGCGCATGTGGTGTATCAGGGAACAGGATCGTATCCGCTTCCGCCCCAGGGATGACATGAACAAATCCGTTTGAGCGTAAGCCAGCCACCCTTACGGGCACCATGCTTCCGAATCGCTTCGGCTCCGTACGATGAGCAGGTTGGGGTATAGCGGCAGGAGGGACCCAGCAGCGGGGAAAGAGCCTGTTGGTAGAACGAAATCAGTGAGAGCAGGAATCTAGCGGGTAAGTTTTTCATTCGGTCCCTGCATCAGCCGATTCAAAAGTAGGACTATTTTATCTTGGGTGAAGTGAAAGTCGGGTAGTTGTCCTCCTCGGAAAATCAACATCAGGTCGAAGCTGCGCTGGTTTTCGTCACACCAGGTGGTGAGTGCATGTCTGTTCAGTCGATAGGCTTCGCGCATGAGGCGTTTGGCCCGGTTACGGTCAACCGCGCGCTTCAGTCGGCGCTTCGGTGCCGTGAAGGTGATCTGAATGGCAGCATCCGCACGGTAGGTGACGGGCAAACAAAGCAAACTGAAGGGTTCACTCCGGTAGGACTTCCCCTGTTGATAAAGCGCAGCGATCTGCTTGCGGCTTTTGAGTCGCTCGGCAACGACAAAACGGTTGTGGGGTCGGTTCGCTGCCTCCATATCAAACGGCAACTCCGCACGCGAGGTGTGCAAAGGCCGGAGCTTATTTGTTCTTTTTGATGTACTGCTCGATGGCCATGGTCATCGATGGCGCCTCGGGAACCGGTGACTGGATATCCAGGCGAAGCCCGGCATCGGTCACGGCCTGGCAGGTTTGGGAACCGAATGCAGCGATGAGTGTGTTGTTCTGGACGAAATCCGGAAAATTCTTGAAGAGCGAAGTCACACCCGCCGGGCTGAAGAAAACGAGCACGTCGTATTTGACATCCGCCAAATCGCTCAGATCGGAGCAGACCGTACGGTAGATCGTTGCACGGTTGAATTGCAAGCCCTGCGCGGTCAGCAAGTCTGCCATGTCCTGCTTGGCGATATCGGAGCAAGGAAGCAGGAAGTTCTCCTTCTTGTGTTTTTTGAGTACTTCAATCAGATCGCTCATGCTCTGCTTTCCGGAAAAAATCTTGCGCTTCCGGAAGGTGATGTATTTCTGCAGGTAGAAGGCGGTGGACTCGGAGATGCAGAAGTATTTCAATTCTTCCGCATTGGTGATGCGCATTTCAGCACACATCCGGAAGAAATGATCGGCCGCATGCCGGCTCGTCAGGATTACAGCGGTGTGTTCCTGAATATTGATGCGGTCCTTGCGGAAATCCTTGGCAGAAATCCCTTCGACATGGATGAAGGGCCTGAAATCTATTTTCAGCGCGTACTTCTTGGCCAGATCGTGGTAGGGAGATTTGTCGGTTTCCGGCTTCGGCTGGGTGACGAGGATAGACTTTACTTTCAAGGGCTCGGCAGGCTGATGCGTTCCAGACAGGATGACTCGCAGTTGCTGTTATGCGGCCAGTTTCCAGATGACCAACAGCGGCGTGATTTCGAAGGCACAAAGGTACAAAAACAAATAAACAGGCGTAAATCCGATGGATTCCATCCAGATGACCACTGCCCGCACCAGCCGCCACAGGAATAGCAGCCCGAGAGCTCCGGCTGCAATCCACACGGTGTATTCGCGCAGTACCGGGTCGGCATACGCCAGCAGGATATTGGCCGGGAGCAACACGATTCCGCAGAGCATCACCGTGAGGAAAATGCCGAAAATATACTGCGCCGCCGCTTTGTCCTGGTCGAACACCGCACTCATAAAACGAAGCAGCAACATCTTCAGGGAATAAGCCAGGGCTACAAGGATCGAGAACAGGGCGAAACGCACAATTCCACTCTGAAACAGTGGGAGTTTCCAGGCGTACATCACACTCAGTTGATGCAGAAACAAGCCCATTAGCAGATACGAAATCACCGAAAGGATCAGCGATGCGCGTTGAAGCAATACGCTTTCATCGCGCACAATCTGATTGGCCGTGTTGGGATTGAAGCTGGCTGCGACGAGTTGCCGGAATATCTTGTTGAAGAAATGCCTGAACCAGGTGAACAAAATCAGCAAGGTCAAGAGTGTGATCGTCACCCAATCGCTGGTGCCGTCAGGTGCAGGGATGGCATTGGGGTGTTCACGCTGCAGGGCATGGCGGTTAAACACACCCGGTCCTTGCAAGGGCTCGGAGCGCAGTGGCGTTTCGTTGAGCAGGACCGAGTCGGCATCATCGCTGAACCGGAAAACACCCCCTGAACCATCGCCCTCGAGTACCTGGTCAGTAGCGGGAATGCTGTCTTGCGGTATCATGGCCATCCGACTCAAAAGTAGTTCAAATACGTCGTAGGATTCAGCACCATCCGTGGAGGCGGTACCAAAGCAGCGCAACACATTCGCGCAGGCACAAGAGCTCGTAATGCAGATGATTCCAGAACCGGTATCGGAGTTGTGTGGATGAACCGACTTCCGGAACGGGCACTCCTCTTCCGCCTAAGGAGCTGTCCGAATACCGCAAGTCGGGAATACCGGGATCGCTGTATGCAGGATGTCCGCTGACGTGACTGAAACCAGCTGCTTCAAAACTCAGCACCGCGCGTCTCATGTGTTCCGGAGCAGTCACAATCCGAACCCGCGCCGAATCACCCAGCAGCCTGTATGCCAGCAAGGCTTCTTCCCGCGTGTTGCGTGCCTGGGTTTGGAGGCTGATGCGGCTGGAATCAACACCCCGCATGATCAGTTCTTCACGTAGTTGTTCGGCGGCATTTTCCTGCATGGAGTCGGAAGCCTGCGACACCAGCACCTCCGTCAATGGGAAGGTAGCGGCCAGATCCGCAGCGTGCCAGGTTCTCAACAGGGTTTGTTCACCCGGATAACCACCACCGCCCAAAATCACAATGTGTGTAGGTTTTGAGTGCTGCTCTCCTGCCGATGTGGCCAGCCAGTGCAAGAGGTAAAAAGGGCCGTCGCTGAAGGCGAACAGTCCCGCCAGCAAGACCAGGGATGAAATACTCCACATGGCAATGCGCAATACCTGTAGCAGTCGGTTTTTCACAGCGCAAAACTACAGCCTTCCGTTCAGTACTGCGGCAGCGACTACCTTCGCCTTCATGCACCGTTTCTCCTTTCTGGCCCTACTGCTCCTCACCCTGGGCGCTTGCCGTAACACCACTGAAAAATCATCCGATATGCATGCTGTAGATCCCCATTCTTTTGCCCGTCCGCAGGATGCGGCGGTGACGCATATTGATCTGGACCTGAAGGTCGACTTCGCAGCCCAGGTGCTATCCGGAAAGGCCACCTTGCAATTTGAGAATAAAAGCGGCACTCGTAAACTGCAACTCGATACGCGCGACCTGCGGATCGATTCGGTTCTGCTGGATGGTGAGCAGAAAACAACCTTCGAACTGATGCCTGCACAGCCGATTCTGGGCAGTGGACTTGCCGTGGACATTTTACCCGAAACCAAATCGGTCGTCATCCATTATGCCACTTCGCCCAGCGCTGCCGCACTGCAATGGCTGCAGCCGGAGCAAACTGCCGGTCGTAACCATCCTTTTCTGTTTACGCAAAGCCAGGCTGTTTTGGCTCGCACCTGGATTCCGCTGCAGGATTCGCCGGGCATCCGGTTCACCTACTCGGCGCGGATAGCATGCCCTCCGGCATTGATGGCCGTGATGTCGGCCGAGAATGATACATGTCTGCATGCCGATGGAGTGTACACATTCAACATGCCACAACCCATTCCTTCGTATTTAATGGCTCTCGCCGTTGGCGACTTGCAGTTTCACGCTTACGATTCGCGTTGCGGCGTGTATGCTGAGCCGATCACGATGCCCATCGCTTCGAATGAGTTTGTTGATTTGCCAAAAATGATTTCTGCAGCGGAGGACTTGTATGGCCCGTATGCCTGGGGCCGATATGATTTGCTGGTGCTTCCCCCCAGTTTCCCTTTTGGTGGTATGGAAAATCCACGCCTCACGTTTGTAACGCCCACCATTCTTGCCGGTGACCGTTCACTCGTTTCACTGGTTGCGCATGAACTGGCACACAGCTGGAGCGGGAATCTGGTAACAAATGCCACGTGGAATGATTTCTGGCTGAACGAAGGATTCACCGTGTACTTCGAATCCCGCATCATGGAAAAACTGTACGGACGTGATTATGCCGATATGCTTACCGTGCTGTCACTTGGTGAGTTGCAGAAAACAGTTGCAGAAATGGGAAAGGATCATCCCGATACACGGCTGTACATTGATTTAACCGGTCGTGATCCCGATGAAGGGGTAAGCGACATCGCCTACGAAAAGGGCCGTTTCTTTTTATTGAATATCGAGCAAGCGGTAGGGCGCGAACGCTGGGATGCGTTTTTGAAAGCGTATTTCAAAAGTCATGCGTTTGGAAGCATTACAACCGAAATGTTCCTGGCGGACCTGGAGAAAAACCTGGTTCAGGGCGATTCAAAGTTGAGAAATACGGCAATCCGTGATAACCTGTGGGTGTATGGTCCTGGTCTCCCGACTCCATTCCCCAAGGTGCAGTCCACCGCGCTGGAACGCGTGGCATCCGCGGCAAGTGCATTTGTCGGTTCGGGTGCAATGCCCGATACCAGCGGATGGACAACCCATCACTGGATGCAGTTTTTGCGCAACCTGCCTTCGGATCTCGGTAAAGAGCGCATGGCTGTCCTCGATCGTGCGTTTGATTTCACTGCATCGGGTAACAGTGAGATCCTGTGTCAATGGCTGGAGCTGTCCATTCGCCAGGGCTATGGGCCTGCCGAACCTGCCCTCGAAGCATTTCTTTTACGCGTGGGACGCCGCAAATTCATCAAGCCCTTGTACCCGGCCATGTGCGATCAGCCTGGCGGTAGAGAAAAGGCCCTGAGCTTGTACACCAAGGCGCGACCTGCTTACCATGCTGTTTCGGTACAGACCCTGGATGCGATGCTGGGCTACGTTGCCAAATGAACACGCCGTTGTTCAAAAGTGCACTCCTGCGGTTTCGCCGGACAATTGAATGGCTATTAGTTTCGGCCATGCAGTCATGGGGCGCCGTAACGCCCTTTTTATAAAACGGATGTCGCTTTTCCGGAACGCCTAAACCCTGGGCAATACATACGACACGATACCGTCAGTTAGGATGTGTTCTGCGGCATGCGGAAGATTTTAGCTTCGGCACCAGAACCTGACCAGAAAAGCAGACAGTTTCCCGCGTCGTGTGCAATGACCGGGTATGTTACTGCACCTCCTCCATGTAGTCCTGTGCGCCACCGCACCTGATAGTACACTGTCAGTCGTATCCGACAGCAGTATACGCCGCACCCGGCTGCTGCATGGCGACTTCAGCGGAAGTGTCATTACCGAACGCTCCGGATCAACTGCTGCAACGGGCAGCCTCGTATTGAAATCCCTTGCGGAATTCCGAAGGAGAACGACAGTGGGCAGTCAACAGCGGGAGTGGTATGCGGTAACACAACTTGGTTATGCCGCATTGTTCGACTCGGTATGGATCAAGCAGACCGATATCCTTCGTTTGCAGTTCCGATCGGTCAAGCGCAATGCGAAATGGACCAGGACCTGGTCGGTTATGGCCGGTACGCAGTGGATGGAATTGCGCCGGGTGCCGGGTCGGGAGGGCTATACCGGTGGATTTTTCAATCCGCTACGCGTTGAAGCAGGCTCTGGCATCGATCTGCAGTTTTGGGAGGACAGCAGGTTGTCGGTTCAGCCGGTAACGGTTTCAGTTCAATACATGCCCAAAACCCTTCGGCGAAGTGGCGATAGCGACAAGCCCTTTTTGGAAACATCCCGCGATGTGCTGATGTGTCGGTACGGGATGGGCATGCAAATCAGCATCGATGAAGCATATGCTTCGGGCCGATTGGTGTGGAGGAACCAAACCAGGGTCTTTGTCAATGCCCTGTCTTCAACGCAGGTACATGCCGAGTTGATGAACCGGATCGCATTCCGTTTTCTGAAGGTGATGCAACTCCGCATCGAAACGCAACTGAACTACGCTCCGGAGCAAAGCCTCCGGCTTGAATACAGACAGGAGGTCTTGCTGGGGGTCTTCTACGAACAGCGGAGGTGATGCGCGCTCAACCTAAACCTTTTTCCAAGCGATTTTCTCTCGCGTTTTCACATCACCGGTTTTTCTGTTTACGGCTTTTCTACCCCCGGCACTCCTGGCGAAACACCTGCTAACCAGCAGGTTTTCAATGTCTTTTCAGATTTCCCTGTAACCCCAACAGCCCTGCTTTCGTTTAATCGCGAACCCATGGACGCTCAATTCAATGCCCGTCAACGAATCCGGCTCGCACAAGTCATCCGCGAGCACTGGCATATCGTTCTCTTCTGCCTGCTTCTTTCGGCCGCTATTGCGCAAATCGTCTTATCACTGGTGCACCCCGAATTCAAGGCAAAGGCGAGTGTCACCCCCGAGCAGCAGTGGCAGGGAGGTGAGCAAGCCGTACCCGTCATTGATGTGCGCACGGAAGTGGAGCGCATCGGATCGAGGCCAATGCTCATGAAGGCACTATCAGCCATCGACGGAAATGCCCGCACCCATACAAGTGCCGGGTTCCTGGGTCTTGCTAACAAGCCTGTTTCGGTTTACCGGATTCAACTCACGGGTGAAAAAACGGCTTTCCCAACCCAAACGTTCCGCTTACGCCCCATCGATGCATCGAAATTCCTGGTTGATCGTTGGAGTGGCGACCCTGCCTTTGAGCATGCGTATGCTTTTGGTGATGAATTGGAATTGGGCGGAGTCCGATTCCGAATTGATACCATTGGAAATCGCGAGCAAACGGAATGCACCGTTCAGATACAGTCCGACGAATCCTGGTGTGACCAACTCCTGTCCGGAAAACTTGAGGTGTCAACGGGTGAAGAACAATCCCGCGTGATCCGCATCGAGGTCGTGGAGGAAACACCCCAATTGGCTTCGGCTGTGGCCAATGCCATCGCACATGCCTATATGCATTTGGGCGAAGAGCAACGCGAATCCATGACTGCCCACACCGGAACACGAATCGATATCCAACTCGGGGAAGTCAGGTCGGTACTCGACAGTGCCCGGGATGCGTTAAAAGCCTACAGGGGCTCGCACGGAATCGTTCAATCGGAAGTGCAGCAAAAAACCGAGTTGAGTGCTCTCGGCGAATTGCAGTGGAAACACGTGCAGACCGGGATGCAGCTCAACGTTCTTGAGCGCGTCAGTGATCACATCCGTACCGGTCGTTCTGTAAACATCGCACTGGCCGACCTGGATCCGCAAACCGAGCAGGTTTTCCGTGATCAATCCACACAACTAAACGCCATTATTAAAGAGCGTCAGTCGGCTTTGAGCAGCAATGACGCGGAGGGTGTGGCCTCAGCCGATGAGCGCATACGTTCTGTACGCGGAGAACTTCAGGAACAATTGGGAATGCACCGCCGCCGCCTGTTGTTCCAGCAGGATGAACTCGAAGCCTCCATCAACCGAATGCAGGCCGGACTTGAATCGGCACCCACACTGGTGATGGATGAGGATGAATTGGAAAGCCGTGTTGCACTCTACGAAAAACTCGATGACCGACTCCTTGAACAGCGTGCCGAAACCATGGTCGGACTGGGATCCTTGTTCAGCACCGGCAGCATCCTTGAGCCAGCACGCGAACCGCTTGTGCCCTTCTTTCCTATTCCCTGGTTGGTTTGGACCGTCGCATGCATAAGTGGAGTGTTAGCTTCCACTCTTTGGATTCGGAACAGAATCCGCAACAGCAACCTCATTCACGCACCTGAGGACTTGTATCAGCAGGGTACCATCCCCGTTATCGGTCAGGTCAAGGAACTGAGCCGTGGAGAAAGTGTTTACGCCGCATTCACTGCACTCAGCACACGCATCCTCATGCAATCCAGAAATGACAAGCCTCTGGTCATTACAGTAACAAGTACACATCCCGGCGAAGGCAAGTCGTTCATTGCCGCCCAACTTGCACGTACACTAGCAGCACAGGAAAAACGTGTGGTGCTTATTGATGCCAACACGGTTCGTCCTTCCCAGGACACCTGGTTTGGTCTGCCCAACGGTGAAGGCCTCAGCGATATTCTGACATCGAGGACCAAACTCGATGAGGTGCTTCGGTTCACATCGGTTCCCCGACTTGAACTGGTGACCAGCGGAACCGTTGATCACCCCATCGGACACCTCACGGCCACACGCAAGGCTCAGGATCTGGTGGAAGAACTGCGCGGACGCTACGATGCCGTGATCATTGACACCCCTGATGTGGGCGAACATACCGATGCCATACCATTCATGAAGTGGAGCGATTTGAATCTGTATGTGATCCGAGCTGAAAGCAATGGTGACGAACCCGTAGCCAATGCGGAGGCCGTAAAAGAAGAGTATCGGATTTCGGAAATGCACTATGTGTTGAATGCCATGCGCAGCAAACGCAACCACACCGGATTGCTTGATGCCCCCAGTGTGGATCCTGAGGCAAGCCGAAAACTCATTCCACAGTTTGCCAACTTCTTTTCATTCTGATTGATCCGATGATTCCGTCTTTACGACAATACGATTTTACACCTTTAAGCATTCCGGTCACTGCGAATACCGTTTCACCGGATAAACCTATCCTGCACGAGGCACAAGGTAAACGCCTCTCACGTACCCGGATCAGTTCACTGCTGTTTCGTTATTCCACACAGGTTTACGGAATGGGCACTGAAAGCAGACCGGCATCTTCCGTTGTTCTTTGGAACTACAGCATACGACAGCTGAAGTCGATTCGTAAAATGATCAGGATTGCCGATCGCCGCCGAAAATCCGAGTATTTACCGGCGTTCCGCTTGTTGCAGCGCCTTTCTGATTCAATCGACCCATCGGCCCAAATCGCCGTATCGCATGTCCATGGCATGCTTACGCCCTGGACCATGCACTATTCCGAATTACGTCTGTTCGCCCAGGTTTGGGAAACACGTTCCAATGCAGTTCCGGTGTTTTTCGATCAATTCCACCACATGTTCTGTGAACTTGTTATTCGGGAGCAAAAAGACGCCGAAGCCTGGTTCACCTTCACACGGCGCAGCTTCGATAATATGGCACAGCGCCGCGTAGCTCATCGGCTCGATGTGGATATGCGCAGCCATTTCAGCATGTATGTCCTGTTTATGGCCGCGAATCATCTTCGTCATATCATGGCTCAGCAATCACCGGCTCACTGCGATTTACGATTGCTTCGGGTTTGGACCGACATGACCGAAGGGTTATTATCGGGCGCATTCCGATGGTAAGCTTTTTACAGTAACCTGCAGCCGTGTACAGGCGTAAAACGTGCAGAACAATCCCCCCGGAAATGCATCAGCACGCTCCCGTCATTCTTGTCAGTGCCTTCTCGATCAATCCCGAAAGCAATGGAAACAACAGCCATTCCTGGAAGCTATTGGTACAGATTGGCCGATTCAATCCCCTCATCGTCGTAACACGACCGATATACCGGCAGGCCATTGAGCGTGCAATTGCTGCGGATGATGAGCTGCGTTCCATGCAGATCAACTGGGTATGGTTTGACGTGGCCACGATTCCGAATGCGGTGCGCGGTGGTCGTTTGCACCGTGCCTGGTGGCAGCGGGCATTGCCGGCATTCGTGCTGAAGCAAAAACTGAGTTTCGATGTGGTACACGACATGAGTCCGGGTGCTATACGCACGCCTTCCAGACTGTGGAAACTGGGTAAGCCTTTTGTGTTTGGTCCTATTGGAAGACAACGACGTATCCCCAAAGATTACCTTATCCACGTATATGGTTGGAGAGCCTGGCTTGGTACGGAGATCCGCTGGCGTGTGGATCAAATCCTGCAGAGCCGCGACAGGGCATTGCAGAACAGCATGCGCCATGCGAATTATCTGGTCACATTCGACCGGGAAGTGAATCTACAAGACTACGGTTCGCAGGCACCCGTACTGCATATGCCGGTTGCCGGTTGTGATTCCGGAATTTCGGACGCACATCGCGGTGAGCATTTTACGGTGGTTGCTTCGGGGCCACTTCGTCCGGAAGCCGGGTTTGATTTGTGTATCCGTTCCTTTGCACGCTATTACCACCAGTTATCGGGCAACGAACAACTGCGCTCCCAATTGGTGATCATCGGTGATGGTCCCTTGTCTGCCTACTTGCACGGTCTGGTTGCCGAAATGGAAATCACCTCGGCAGTCAAGTTCATCCCATGGTTACATGCCACGGATCAGCGGGCATTGTTTGCAGAGTCTTCGGTGTTTATCAACAGTGCACATCAGGGCCGTTGCGACCAATTATCGTTGGCCTTATCATGCGGACTTCCGGTTGTCTGTTTCCGTGACGGGGTGTGCGGCGATTTTGTCAGTACCGATTGTGGAGTGACCATCAGGCAGGGACGATACGATACGACCGTGACGCGGTTTTCGGAGGCCCTGCGGCTTCTCCATACCAACCCGACTTTGCATGCCCGACTTTCTGAAGGCGCACGGCGCTTGTTCGGTCAGCAATTCAGCTGGGAGTCCAAAGGCCAAAAGCTCAATTCGATTTACCGCCAACTGACAGGAAATCCTGCCTGATTTCCGGTGTAAGGTTCCGGTTGATTTTGACCGATCTTCTGCCTCCGTCATGCGTATCACGCGTACGGGCGCGAACCGCTGATGTGGAGGTGGTCCGTGTAGAAAGAAGCGATGATTAAACACAGTTTCCTGCTTTTCACCTTGATCTGCGTCTTGCTTTTCGAAGCAGAGGCTCAGCAGGTGTCTACACTTGCCGGTTCAGGGGGCCAAAGTGGTTATCAGGATGCGCTGGGCATCAATGCACGATTCAATGAGCCCACGGGTGTAGCAACCGATCGTGCCGGAAACCTCTACATCGCCGACAAACTCAATCACCGCATCCGACGCTGCAGTCCTTCCGGTCAGGTATCAACGTATGCAGGAAGCGGATTG
>JBJTJB010000421.1:0-1353 GCA_046095245.1 Bacteroidota bacterium
TGATCAGCGATGTCCCGCTCGGTTCATTCTTATCGGGTGGAGTTGACTCCTCCATTGTATCGGCGCTGGCTGCCAGGCAGGTTTCGAAACTGGAGACCTTCAGCATCGGATTCGGGAAAGATCCGCGATTTGATGAATCCCCCTTTGCCGAGCGGGTTTCAGCACACATCGGATCGAAGCATCACACCTTCCACTTGGAGGAGGCGGATCTGCTAAACACCTTACCGGGTTTTCTGGATGCGATGGACGAACCCTTTGCCGACTCATCGGCTTTGGCCGTTTATGTGTTGTCGCGGGAGACAAGACGACATGTAACCGTTGCGCTGAGCGGTGACGGAAGCGATGAAGTCTTTGCAGGGTACAACAAGCACCGGGCCGAGCACATAATCAGAGGGATTTCGGGGATAACGGGCAGGGCTTTACGCATGTCTTCCGCTTTATTGTCGCCTTTCCGCGGATCCCGAGCCTCGGGCGTAGGCAATAGGATCAGGCAACTGCATCGCTTTTCATCGGGAATGAACCAAACAGTGGCTGAGCGCTATTGGTCCTGGTGTGGATGGGCCTCAGCAAAAGAGACCCAATCGATACTTCCGTTCGGCAATGACACAGAAACACAACGGGAAATCGAACTCAGAAAAAAGACGTTGACTGAGGGCATACTCCGCGATCAAAGCGAATTCAACCATGTACTGCTGAACGACCTGAACCTGGTCCTGCCGGGCGACATGCTCACCAAAGTCGATCGCATGTCCATGGAACATGCTCTCGAAGTCCGGTCTCCGTTCATGGATGTGGAAGTCATCGAACTGGCTTTTCGCATGCCATCAGCTTTCAAAATCGATAGTACGGTTCAGAAGCGCATTTTACGTGACAGCTTCAACCATCTTTTACCCGATTCCGTATTTACAAGAAAGAAAATGGGATTTGAAATTCCTGTCGAAAGCTGGTTACCCGGAACCGTTCAGCCCATGATCCGCGACCTATGCCAGTCAGCAGCTATCCGATCAAGCGGTATCTTCGAAATACAGGAGATTGAACGAATGGTTGAATCCAACTTCAAACAAACGAACAATGGTCCCGCGCGTGCATGGGGACTATTAATCGCTTTGTCGTGGCTTAACCATAACCAAGGCTAAGATGCCACGCGTACTTCGAATCATCAACAGGCTGAACCTGGGCGGACCGACTTACAATGCGGCCTACCTCTCTGCACACATGGCTCCCGAATTCGAGACCCTGTTGGTTGCAGGCATGCGTGATTAAACCGAAGAGAGCTCGGAGTACATCCTCGACGAATTACACCTCAAGCCGCGCTACATCCATGCGATGCACCGCGAGATCTATTTGAGGAAT
>JBJTJB010000422.1:0-1221 GCA_046095245.1 Bacteroidota bacterium
GTAAGCGTGGCTGCTCAACCGGCGCAGTCGACGTACGCACAATTCATCCAGAATTTGCTCGTGTGAATTGGATGCATGTCGCGTTGAAAAATAGGATACGATATTCCGGATGTCGTCGGAACTGGTGTGGTTGGGCGTCGCTGTCAACAACAATACACTTTCCGCCAGTGGTATATCCTTCCCGGCCGGATCACCGAAAAAAGCATTGGCTGTATTTACCCGTAAACTATTTCCCTGTTTGTGGCGGAAATAATGAGCCTCATCAATAATCAGTAAATCAAAAAAGGGCTTGCGGCGATTTGACTGGGCATTGATTTCATCCCGTAGCAACCCTGCAATTTCACGGGTATATCGTTCTTTGTGGTGTTCGGCTGCGCGCAGTTTGCTGTTTTCACGGATACCGAGGTCTTGCAATATCGCTTTCACGTTTTGCCGCGACTGCAGGTTGCTGAACGATGAAATCTTTCCGATATAGCATTTTGCCCAGCCCTGTTTAACGTGATCCACCAGGTCATACAGGTTGTAACAATACACCATGGGATTAACAGCCTCGGATCCGATAACGGTTTTAACGATGTTATCGTGATGACGGTAATGCAAGCGGATGAAGTTTTCATATTCGCGCTGCCAGTTGCGGGCGATTTCGTCACGGGGTGCGAAGATGAGAACCCGCGCCTCGGGCTTCTTGCGCCACAAGGCCGCCATAACAGACAAGGCCTGTATGGTTTTCCCCATACCGACCTCATCGGCCAATAAGGCGATCTTTTCGCGCTGCAATACATTGTACAGGTGTGCCGACCCCTTCACCTGCTGGCTGCGCATGTCGTGTCCCTGTGGATCGAAGGTCCAGCCCTCCGCCGGCGGGTAGGGATAAAAGTCAATGAGCTCGTTGATGTATGCAGGTGTGATCACGATCGGGGAGCGCGTAGTTTAGCCGTCAAATAGTTTTTCCATCGCACCATGTGCTGATCCGTGTCCGGATTGCCACTATATATGCCGGGGATATGTTCCCAGCGCAGGTTCTTCAAGGCATCGATGGCCTCGGACTCATCCTGCACCAAGGCAGTAAACTCGTTAAAGACATGGTTGGCCTTTTCAATGAGAAACCAGAGATAAATGGGGCTCTTCTTGAATTCATCCGGCCGTTCCTGATACAATTCCAGCAGGCTATGCAAATGCTTCCTCAACTCCAGCAAGCTGCCGGGCAACACACGTCCGATG